>DATDYG010000079.1:0-6285 GCA_035289085.1 Candidatus Bilamarchaeaceae archaeon
TTCACCTTGCCTTTAAAATCGCCGTCGTGGCCGAAGGAATCCGCTGCCTTCACGTGAATAAAAACCAGGTCATATTTCCTGCTTGCCCGTACCGCTGCCCTGGCCTTTGCTTTCAGATCCGTTTCCGTCGTTCCGGTCGCTCCTTTTACCTTCAGTACGTCCATACCGATATAACGCGCTACGCCTTTGTACAATGCGCCGCCAGCAATGCATGCGCCGCGAATGCCGAAACGCTCCTGCATGGACGGTACCTTTCGATAGCTGCCAGGACTCCGTAAAAGGACGATGTTAGCAGGCAGTTTCCGTCCTTTGTTGACCGGATTCCGTTCCAATTTTTCCTTCACTGCCTTTGTAAATTGGTCAACAATACGGGCGGTTTTCCGGGCTTCCGGGATGGCATCCAGCGGCTTGCATGTTGCCATCTCACCGGTATGGTGCGTGTCCGTATCGCTGATCCGCGTCGATAATCCTGTTCCACGTAATACCAGTGCCCCGCGGTGTTCCACACTGCTTTTGAAAATAATCCGCACATCCTCTATTTTCATATTCACATCGCGTTCCAGCTTCCGCGCCTCTTCGGTACCTATCCTGCCGGCTCTCCGGTCGACGATCCTCCCGTTTTTTACGGTTGCAAAATTCGCGCGGAAGGCCACATCCCCTTTCTGCATTTTTATGCCCATCCCCAACGCTTCCAAAGGCCCGCGTCCCGGATAAAATTCCCGGAGGCCGTAGCCCAGCAATTGGAGATGGGAGGTATCGCTCGTTGGGATAACGCCCTGCCCCAGCGGCGAAAGCATGCCCGTAATCCCTTCTTCGGCCAGCGCATCCAGGTTCGGCGTTCTCGCGGCCTGCAATGCCGTTTTCGGCATAGGCAAATCCCCCAATCCATCTATAATCAGTAATATCACGGGCATGGAAAAATAGCTGCTATAAGATTAAAGAGGATTTCGTCCCATCCGGGATTAGACGGCTTTCCGGCGCATCCGATCGTCACCTAGTACCACAAGACAGCTAACCGATTTCCACCATCTTCTCCCTCCCTTTTGCTCCTTGCATAATGGAAATGGTCCGCTTGGATACATCAAAATGCATGGCCAGAATTTCAATTAACCGCCTATTTGCCTTGCCTTTGTCTGCGGGCACATCCACCTTCACCCTCAGGGAGCCGTCCGGCTGCATCATCACTTCTGGTCTTTTTGCCTTTGGAATAACGCGTACCCTGTATTTCATTGCTCTTTACCTACCTGGATTCTCGGAGGCATCAGCGGCGGAGGCAGGTTCACCACCGTGGCCAGCAGGGTGCCATTGCTCCCTCCGCCATAGGTGATCGCGCTGAGTATCATTTCCGCATAGGCCGGCGGCAGCGTTTTGGTCTTCTTCCATTCTGACTGGATGCTTCTCACCATCTCTTCCTTCTCTTTCGTAACCAGCACGCCCTCCATCCGGATATGCCCGGCGTTGTTCTCGTACTGTACCGTATAGTAATAAGTTACCTCTACCTCCTCCCCATTGGTTTCTACATCCTTCAGCTTAATGTCAAAGTTAAACGTACGCGGGACCCTTTCCACATTTTTTTTTACTTCCACTCCTGTAACTTTTCCACCGATAATCATAATCTAATCTATCAGCGAAACATTTAAGTAGGGCATTGCCCCAATAGACCTTCCGGAGGGGAGGATAGAGATGCAAAAAATGGATCTGGCGCCTTTAGCGGCGGCCTTCTACGAGTTTTTCACAACGATCCACAAGCAAAAAATTGACGATCTGCTGCTGGTTTATCCCCTCAAACGCAGTTTGGAAGTGGACTATCGCGAACTGGAGCGGTTTGACCCGGAACTGGCCGATCGCCTGATCAAGGAACCGGACATCGTGCTGGAAGCAGCCGAGCAATGCATGCGCGATATGCACCTGACCGTCCCTACCGGCGAAACGTTTGCCCCCCATGTGCGCGTATCCAGCCTGCCGGCCGAAGACACACTCATCGAAAACCTCACTTCCAAGAGCCTGAATGAGCTGGTGGCCGTAAAAGCAGTGGTCACCAAGCGAACGGAAGTGATGCACAAAGTTAAAGTAGCTGTATACATCTGCCAGATCTGCGAGGCCAAGATGCGCCTGCCAGTCACCAAGAATTTTGTCCCGCCCAAACGCTGTGAAAGCTGCAAGAAATTTGCTTTGAAGCAGCTGGAGGAGGAGAGCCATTTCACCGATGTGCAAAAGGGCGAGGTGCAGGAACTGCTGGAACGGGTCCGCGGCGGTTCTCCGGCCGCCCATATCCAGCTGTGGATGGAAGACGATCTGGTGAATACCCTCTCACCGGGGGACAACGTGGAGCTGGTCGGTGTCCTGCGCCTCCGTCCGCCCCTGCGTACCCGCCAGCGCCAGGAGCTGGTATATGGCCGCTTTCTCGATGTTCTGCACATCAAAAGCATGAAAAAGGATTTTGAAGAAATTGAAATAACGCGGGAAGAGGAACGGGAAATTCAGGAACTTTCCAAGGATCCGAATATCGAGCAGACGATCGTCAATTCCATCGCGCCGGGTATCTACGGGCACGATGAAGTAAAACGTGCGCTTGCACTCCAGCTGTTTGGCGGAACCAGGGGAAAAACCATGAAAGGCGGGGTTCCCATTCGCGATGATATGCACATACTGCTCATTGGGGATCCTGGACTCGCTAAAACCCGTTTTCTACAACATGCAGCCGAAATCGCGCCCAAAAGCATATACGTAGGCGGAAAAACAACAACCGGTACAGGGCTGACCGTCTCGGCTGAAAAGGACGAGTTGGGGGAAGGCGGGTGGACGCTCAAAGCCGGTGCGCTCGTACTGGCCAGCGGCGGTGTTGCCATGATTGATGAGTTTGATAAAATTGCCGAAGAAGATCGTTCCGCGTTGCACGAAGCGCTGGAAAGCCAGTTTTTGAGCATCGCCAAAGCTGGCATTGTGGCAAAGTTCAAGTCGAAGACGGCCGTACTGGCCGCAGCCAATCCACGATACGGACGGTTTGATATGAATAAAAACCTGGCTGACCAGTTTGAAATCCCGGCCTCGCTGCTCTCCCGGTTCGATTTGATTTTTCCCATCATCGATGTATTGGACACCGAAAAAGATACCCAGCTGGCCGATCATATCCTGGCTACCCATATGGGAAAGGATGTCAGCGAGGAAAAACGAATGATTGAACGGGATTTTTTACGCAAATACATTGCCTATGCACGAAGAAAAATATTCCCCAGGCTTACCCCCGAAGCCGTCGAGCTCATTAAAGCATTTTACGTGGAGATGCGGGGCCGCAGCAAAGGAGTCGGTTCCGTTGCCATTACCCCGCGTTACCTGGAAGGACTGGTCCGCCTGGCCGAGGCCAATTCCAAGATGCGCCTGAGCAACAAAGTAGAGGCACAAGATGCCCAGCTGGCGGTGGACCTGATGAGTTACGTCATGCGGCAGATCATGACCGATAAGGCGACAGGATTATTGGATGTGGACACCGTTGCCACCGGCAAGCCAAAATCCGAAAGGGAGAAGATGCAAAAGGTAGATACCCTCCTGGAAATCATCAAAACGCATCTTAAAACCAATGAAACCGTCGAGGTGGAGAGCGTGATCAAGGAGGCATCCGATTACGGCGTAGATGAAAATACCGCCCGGCGTATCCTGAATGAACTATTGCGGAAAGGGGAAATCTACGAAAAGGAGCCGGGCTATATACGGCTTGTCGGTGGGCGGTAGTGTGAATCTTCTGCGTTTGCCCTTGCAAATCCTGCTGTTTTTTCTGCTGGCCCAGCTGCTGGGCCTGTATACCGGCAGTATCCTCCATCAGGACATTCTTGTTAATCCGTACGTGCAGGACCTAACCGTTGTATCGGATGGGAATGCGCCGGAGTCCGCATTCCTCTTCTTCGGCTACATCCTTCTAGGGGCGGTGTTTATTGTCGTCCTCATCCGCTATTTCTTCCGCTGGGTGTGGATGTTCCGGTTATTGGAGTTTATGCTGATCTCCACCTCCAGCTCGCTGGTGTTTTATGCGGTTGCACGTCTTGCATTGGATTATACGCTCAGCATGGGCATTGGGCTTTTGCTGGGGTTGCTGTTTGCCGCCATTAAAATACTGGGCGCGCCAACCAAAAACGCTGCCGCTATTTTAGCCACCGCGGGTGTCGGTGCGGTATTCGGCATCTCTTTGGGTGTCATTCCGCTCATGATCTTCCTCGTTCTTTTGGCGATCTATGATTTCGTTGCCGTATTCCTCACCAAGCACATGGTGCAGATGGCCCGCTTTATGATCCAGAAAGAGATGGCATTTACCGTCACCGCGCGTACCTGGCTGCCGGCCGAAAAAGGGAAAAAACCCGAGGAAAAGCGGATCGACCTGGGCACCGGCGATCTCATCGCGCCGATCACCATGGAGGTAGCGGTATTACCCTGGGGTCTCACCGCCAGCCTGTTTGTGATGCTGGGAGCATTGCTTTCGCTGGGCATATTCCTGTTCCTGGTCTGGAAAAGGAAAATGGTCCTTCCGGCGTTACCGCCCATCGTTTCCGGCACTATACTATTCTTCTTTCTAGGCCTGGCCATGGGCCTCTACTAGCTTTGACAAACGTCTAACATTAGCCAACTGTCTAAGTTTTTTGGCATATGTTTAAATATGAAAAACGGGCGTATATACGTGCCAATAGGCAGGTTCTCCTGCCTGGAGTAGAGCCTTTCTATTCCGTTGCAGACTACGGATCCAGTCGGCCTATACCCCTGCCGAGGAATGCGCCGGTTCTCCGGGGGCGGCTCATCCCGTCTACCGCAGCGTTGGCACACGTATTTTTTTGAAATCCACACACACCTGCACAATTTTTGGTGCGTACGGACGCACGGTCTTTTCATTCAGGATTTTAACCCTGCATCTGTTTCTCTTTGCCGCATCCAGGATCTTCTTTTTCGCATCGCCGAACGGATCTTCTGCTTTTGCAAACTGGTAGAAATGAACAACGCAGCCGTGCTTTGCTGCTAAAAATGCCGCGTCCAGGAAATCCTCCGCGCCCTTGGGCAGGGGCATCAGGATGCGGTGCGCCCAGCCTTTGTATTTTCGGGCCAGCCTTTTCACATCCCCTTTAACGGCGGTGCAGTTTTGCAGTTTGTTCAGTAATACGTTTTCCTTGAAATATCGGGTTGCATGGGGGTTGAGTTCTATACCTATTACGCTGCACCGGGGCTGTTTTTTTGCAATTACCAATGCAAACGGCCCCACCCCTGCAAAAAACACCAGCACGTTTTCCCCGGGTTTCACCCGTTCAGCAATGCGAAGCCGCTCATTACTCAGGCGGACGGAGAAATAGGTTTTTGCGACATCCAATCGCATGTTCACCCCGTGTTCTTTGTATGCGGTTTCCGTGGTTTTTTCGCCCGCCAGCCATTTTAATTTGCGTACGCGGTACGTTCCGTGCATCGCACTGGCTTTTTGGAGCACGGTACGGACGGGTTTGTGCAGTTCCAGAATCGCCTGCGCTATTTTTTTCGAGTATTTTCGTACTTCCGGTTTGATGTCCACGATGGCGATGCTGCCCAGCAGGTCGTAGGAACGGGGAAGGTAGGGCTGGCGTGCCTTCGGAACTTGGGAGGAAAGAAGATCGAGGATGGAAACCATGTTCACATTATATGAACAATATATTTATAAATTGTGAACATTATATTTACATTGTATGAACATCTCTGAATTGATTTCGACACCTGAAAGGGAGCGGATCATGCAGGTATTATTGTATTCTACTAAGCCGGCCAGCCTGTACGAGATTGCACGGCAAGCAAACGTCAGTCCTTCCCAGGTGCATAAGTACGTTGCGATATGGAAAAAATACGGCTGGATCAAGGGAATGCAGGTAGCAAATACACCGTTGATCCAGGCCTTTCGCCTTATGGAAAACATCCATCTCTTGAAAGATGGGAGGATGGTTGCTCAAATACGAAAAATGCTCCAAAGCGTGAAGGGTATTGGGCTGTATGGCAGTTGGGCCAAGGGAACGAATAACGAGAATGCGGATGTGGATGTTTGGATTTTTGTAGAGCAGGAACCGGATGATTTGGTACTGGGGAAAATACGAAGAGCATTAGAAAAAAAACTGGGCAAAAAACTAGATATAACAATCGTAACCAAAGAAAAACTAAGGGATCTGCAAAAAAATAATCCTAATTTTTACTATTCCCTTTACCATTCGATACGCCTGTGGAGGGATGCAGTATGGTGACATTGGAAAAGTGCCTGAGAGAGGGTTTGATTAAGCCGGTTCCACCCGCCCC
>DATDYG010000080.1:0-7966 GCA_035289085.1 Candidatus Bilamarchaeaceae archaeon
TTTCTTGCCTTGCTTACGCTTACCAAATCTTTTCCTTGCCATGGGATTCACATGCAGGCTGGTCAGGTCTGCAAGGCATGAAATCAGGAAAAAAACATAAGCTTTACGACGTGGGGACTATGCTAGTTGTGCAACACAGCAATTGACATGCAAAAAACAACGTTTTCTAAAAAACCAACCGCGCCGGTGGAGCGGAATGCGGAAATACGAAGAGTGAAAGCCTGGGCACGGTTTCATGGACATCGTTATAAAACTGGGTGGGCCAGCGTATCATCTGAAGATTTGGTGAAGGTATGGGTAGCACTACATAAAACATATGAACCGATAGATATTCCAAGGTCTGTTGGATGGGGACATGTTGTAGCAATGGCGAAAGAAGAGTTGCCAGAAAGGAAATGGAATCGGAGTAGTAGACGAACAGTTTGGGATCAATGGCGAAATGGTAATGGGAAGAATCGAGAGGATGAGCTGGACAGACTAACTGGCAGGGTAGATAAGAGGTATCCTGCACGGCTGCTCTTAAACTGCTTACTTACAGCAACAGGCAATGAAGCATCGATATTAGCAAATTATCTTTTGGACATGGCTGAGCTGGATAGGCATAGGGATGTGGTGATGCGCACGCTGGGTTATGCCCATGAGCATGCACCCAACCATGAAGTGCGCGATGCCATTGAGCAGGCGCTGGTGAACAGGGGATTTACTGAAATGCAAAGTGAACCAACCCATAACGTGGTAGCTGATGGGTTATTGGGTTTCATGGCGCTTGCGGGAGGCGTGCTTACGCAGAGGGTCTGGGACACCGCTACTTTTTTCGGTAGGGCCATTGCAATCGTGATGTTTGGTTTAATAGCCGCCGGTTCATTTAGATTATCATCCAGGGCAGTGTTCCAACGAATTTACCGCAGTAAGTATACCTTTATACAAGGAGAGCAGAAGGAGCCACTGGCAACCGGCGAACCTATCCTCTCCGGAACAGGAGCAGTGAGATAAATCCTGTGACGAAGCTTTTTAAATATTCTGAAATATAGGTTGTTATCTAGTTATCCCTACTGATTTATGTGATGCATATGGAAAATAGCTCCATGGAAAAACTGAAAACGGGTACCACGACGGTAGCTGTGGTCTGCAAAGATGGCGTTGTGCTCGCATCGGACAGGCGTGCGACGATGGGATACCTCATCGCGAGCAAGGATGTGGACAAGATCTTTGCGATTGACGAGCACCTGGCGATGACGATCGCCGGTGGAGTGGGCGATGCCCAGATGCTCATCCGCTGGATGCAGGCCGAGGCGAAGTTATACCGTTTACGCCATGGACGGCCCATTACGGTGGAAAGCGCGGCCACCTTATTGGCAAATATCCTGGCCCAGTACAAATACTTCCCCTTCTTTGTCCAGTTGCTGCTGGGCGGGTACGATGAACGCCCGCGCGTGTTCAGCATCGACATGCTCGGCGGCGTTACGGAAGAGAAGTATACGTCGACCGGCAGCGGATCGCCGGTGGCATACGGTGTGCTGGAGGAGTTATATAGCGAAGAGCAGGTGATTGCCGAAAGCGTACGTGTGGCGGCCAAGGCCGTATCCGCGGCAATACAACGGGATGCCGGCACCGGAGAGAGGGTGGATCTGGTAATAGTGGACAAGCGCGGATTCCGAAGGTATGGTAAGGACGAGGTAAAGCAGGTCCTTGCCAAGGCGTAACGTCTTATTTCGATCACCCATGCGGGAGGGTTTTTGGTGTACTATAAGGACATAGAGAAAAAGGTAATGGAGATTATGCCCAGCAGCTGCCAGGTAACCAAGGTAGAGCCCGAGGGCCTGGCAACGGTAGTGGTGATCCGGGACATTAAATCGTTCTATCAAAACGACCAGCTCATCCGCGAACTGGCCAGCGCACTCAAGAAAAAGGTGCTGATCCGCGTTGACCAGAGCAAGCTTACCGAGCCCGAGAAAGCCAAGGAGATCATTGAAAGCCTGGTTCCCAAGGAAGCGGAGATCCGAAGCATCCGATTCAGTCCGGATTTTTCCGAAGTGTATATCGAGGCATTGAAACCCGGGCTGGTGATTGGGAAGGGTGGCAGCATCCTGAAGGAGGTCATACTGCAGACCGGCTGGACGCCGATCACAGTGCGTTCGCCGACGATGCCATCGGTTACGCTGGACGGGGTGCGGAAAAGCATGGTGGCGGAAACCGCAGATCGGAAGAAGTTCCTGCTGGGAATCGGAAGGAAGATCTGCCAGCCCATGCCTTCCAGTGACTGGGTACGCCTGGTAGGTCTGGGTGGATTCCGGGAGATTGGGCGTTCCTGTATTTTACTGCAGACCCAGCACAGCAAGATTCTCATGGATTGCGGCGCAAATACTGCTACAAGCGAATCCGGCAAGGCCTATCCCTATCTGAACATGCTCGGATTCGGATTGGAGGAACTGGATGCGGTAATCATCAGCCACGGGCACATGGACCATATGGGTTTTGTTCCGTATCTGTTTGCCTACGGATATGACGGGCCGGTGTATACCACTCCGCCGACGCGCGATATCATGATGCTGCTGCAGCAGGATTATATTAATTTGGCAAAACGTTCTTTGAACATTGAGGCACCCTACTCCAAGAAACACATCCAGAAAGAGCTGCGCAACATCATCGCGGTGAATTATGGCGAGGTAGTGGATATCACGCCCGAAGTGAAAATGACGCTCTACAACGCAGGGCACATCCTGGGCAGCGCGGCCGTGCACCTGCATATTGGCGAAGGGGCACACAACCTCGTGTACGGGGGCGATATGAAATTCGGATTCACCAAGCTCTTTGAACCCGTACAGACGCATTTCCCGCGGGCGGAAACGTTATTGCTGGAGAGCACGTACGGCGGGCGGAACGATACGACGCCGCCCCGGCAGTATATGGAACGGAGATTGATGGACGTCATCCTGCAAACGATGGAGCGACGGGGGAAGGTGCTGATTCCCGTGTTTGCGGTAGGGCGGAGCCAGGAGATTTTGCTGGTGTTGGAGGAGTTCTACCGGCACAATCCAGACCAGTTCAACTATCCGGTGTATATTGACGGCATGGTGCTCGAGGCCAGCGCCATCCATACGGCCTATCCGGAATACATGCGGGAGCAGATCCAGCGGAGGATACTTTCCGATAATTCGCCGTTTGAATCGCCGATGATTAAAGTCGCCAAGGGCACGGACAAAGAGAAGATCATAAATGGGGATCCATGCGTGATTTTGGCGCCGTCCGGCATGCTGAGCGGCGGGCCGAGTTTTGAATATCTCAAGCTGATGGCCGACGACCCGAAAAATACGCTGATATTCGTCGGATACCAGAGCGCGTTATCTTTGGGGAACAAAATCCAGCGGGGCATGAAAGAGGTTCCGACCCTGGGCGATGACGGGAAGATTAAGATGCTCAATATTAACATGCAGGTGCAGACCGTGGAATCGTTTTCCGGACATTCCGACCGGAGCCAGCTGATGGCCTACCTGCGCAACATGCGCCCCACGCCGGAACGGGTGATCACCATGCATGGCGATTACAACAAAACCGAGGAACTGGCGCGCTCCGCAGCGATGCTGCTGCGCAGGGAAGGCAGGGCGATGAACAACCTGGAAGCATTGAGGTTGAGATAGATTATAGTTCGACACAAGGTTTAGCTAGGGTAATAAAAACGTTTTACATTGCTAGCTAGACCTTGTGGGCAGGAGCGATTTTATTTCTTCAATTCACCCTTCCATTTTCTTGCGAAATATCTGAACAGAAATGACGAGATAAAACTCCATGCCTTAAAAAGCCAGTATCCTGCCCATAAAGTTCTGCCCTTCACGGGTTTATTAGCAAAATCGGCTGCAACGAAATGATTATAAACTCTTACCTCGAGAAGGGTATGAATTAGGGTGATCATATATGGCGAAATACCTGATTGCACGGCAACTGTCTGGGAAAATGGTCGTAACCAATGAAGGAGAGGAATTCGGGAAGCTGGTGGATTTCAATTTGAACGAGCTTACCGGTAAGATTGAAGCGCTGGTCGTAGAACCCAGCCCGGACAGCAATGCATCCACCAAGATGCGCAGGGAAGATGGGATGGTGCTGGTTCCCTATGACAGCGTATTGGCCGTGAGCGATTTCATCATCGTGGAAAAGCGGAACATGGGCTTCTAATTTTATATGAACGTCATAGCGGGGGTCGACGAGAGCGGTAGAGGATAGTTTCTATAAGCGCTGTCATCGGTCCTTTGGTCATTTGCGTAGCCGCCTGCGAGCGCAAGCATTTACCCAGTCTCAAAAAATGGGCCGAGAAGGATTCCAAGCAGCTCAGTGCAGCACAACGCGCCGAACGGTTTGCGCACCTTAAAAAATTTTGCCGGTTCCGGTACGTGGAGATTTCTGCCGAGAAGCTGATGGAACTCATGGCGGTAAAAAGTTTGAACGACATTGAAGCAGAAGCCATGGCTGCCCTCATTAAAAATATGAAAGATTGCGACATCATGATCGATCTGCCGGACCGGTACGAATGGACGTTCCGGAGGAGAATGGAGAAGCTGGGAATTAAAAAATTCGAGGCCCAGCACAAAGCAGACGAAAATTACGAAACCGTGGCGGCAGCCAGCATCTGGGCCAAGCTGTTGCGTGATAAGCGGATTGCGGAAATTGCGCAGCAATGCGGCGCGTTCGGCAGCGGGTATCCTTCCGATCCAGTCACCATTGCCGCATTACGAGATAAGGAAAAACGCAAGGCGCTCCAGCCGCATATCCGCCACCGCTGGAAAACGATTGAAAACCTGCAACAGAAAAAGCTGTTTGAGGAGTAGATTATTCCACGATCACTGTTCCGCGCATGATGGGGTAGGTGACGGAAAAGTATTCGTAGGTGCCGGGCGTATTAAACATATAAGTAAAACTTTGACCTTGGCCCAGTGAACCGGAGTCGAAATTGCCGGTGCTGGTGGCGGTACGGGGGAAATTGCCCTCGTTCGTCCAGGTAACGCGGTCGCCCACATGGATGCGGACCTCCGCTGGCTCGTAGGAGAAATCGTGGATGTTCACTTCATACATGTTGGAGGGTGGTGCGGTGAGCTGTACGATGAAACGGACGGTTTGCCGGATAGGCGGGTTATACGGTGAGTTGTCATTGTGCACCAGTTCTACCGTTAGCGTATGCTCTCCTCCCCCTATCTCGTGCAGGGTGGTCTGCTTGCTGAATACGCGCACCGGTTCCCCGTCATCCAGCTGAACGACAAAATGCCCCTCGCCTACGCGATTGGTAGAGGAAGGGGGGCGTATAAGGAGGTTGGTGGTGGAAAGGCTTAGCGCCACGTCAAGCGTGGGCCCTTCGCCCTCGAGCACCTGGTTGTTTTCCGGATTGAGAATCAGAAAACTCGGAGTTGCCGGCTCGGCCGGAGGCGGTTCGGCCGCAGGTTCTTCCCCGGTCGTGGCTTCCCCTAAACATCCGAGGAGAAGGAATAGGAATATCAAACCGATTTTCCCGTCCATGCCTCCATTGGTGCGGCAGTATTTAAAAAAGTGCCACTATGGCTGCACCCATTCAATCTTGAAAAGCGTAGAGCTTTTCGAGAATTGTGGGTTCTACGGTTGAACCCACTCAACCAAGAAAATTCGCAAGATTTTCTTGGGCAGTGGGTGCTAAGGTTGCACCCATTCTATTTCGAAGTATTCATACTCGGTGCCCGGAAGGTCGATACGCTTGATATTGTAGTAGGTAACGCTGGATTCTCTATCGGAGATCGCCATCATCATTTCCAATCCAAAGTGCGCACACTCCTCCAGGGCCTTGGCCAGTTCTTCCCCCCCGATATACTCATCTTCGCTCAGGGAATACATGAGGAATTTGGGCTGACCTTCCTTTGGATTTTCAATGCCACCTTTTTTTCGATGGTAAAGAAGGAAATCTAAACGGGGTTGTTTGGGGTTTATCTTGACGTGGATTTTCTTTCCTGGAATGGCCAGGATGAAGGTCTTCTTGACGGAATGCGCAACCCGTATCGCCCTCGCCCATTCGCTGATGATCATCTTGCTTTTCCTGGAGAATATATGGATAACATGCTTGGAGTGCATCCAGGTATCCTGGGCACGAACCGGAGAGGCGCCCGGGAAATAGATGCGGAAATGGGTACCGAATTTGAATCCGGTTTTGACGACGTAACCTCGTAGTCGCCAGTCTTCGTATACCGCGTACATGTCTTCAAAATAGCGGATGCGCTCCTCCGCGGCTTTCCAGACGGCTTCACGGTCGGTGTTTTTCAAGCGGAGTTGGGCGTGCTTTATGAGGAACAATGTTTCATAAACATCCAGTTTGCTGATGCGGCCACGATGCGCGGCTTTATACGTCCCGAACTGGCCGATCCAGTACCGCTCGTACAGATCCTTCCCTACCTTTTCATCGTCCAGGATGGTGATGAGGTCCTCCGGGAAAAATAACCCGTCTATTGCGTAACGATCCAGCGCAAGCTTGGCCTGGGTGTACTTCTTTTTTCCTATCCGGTTGTAGTTTCCCTGCGCTTCCTGTACATAGCGGAGGATAAGGCCCTTGTCCCGCCAATCTTTATACGTCAGGTACCGGGCAAGGAATTTGGGATAGTTTAGAAAATGCGAGGCCAATTCGTTAAACGAATACGAATTGCCGGCTTCGTCGAAGGTCCGCCCGTTCCGGATATCGAGAACGTACAGGGCTTCTTCCGGAGTGAGATGGATGACGCCCTTTTTCATCGTTCCATAAAAACCGTTCTGCAGGCTCGTGACATCGGCCGGTTCCTTGACATGTACGGAATGGGTTTTTCGATCTAGATATAAGGTTATCATTGCGAACCACTCCCGGTGCACTTCCAAAAAGCGCGTGCAGCCGGCTTGCGCGTATTTAAATTAATATAGGAAAAGGAAGGTTGTTAAGGATATTCCACGCTGTCCAGCACGGCCCTGAAAACGCTGAACGGCTGAGCACCAATCATAGAAACAAGATAGTAATCGCCTCTTACGATTACAGTTCCTGTAGAACCTACAGCCGCAGTGAGCGCATCCAAGTCGGTTCGATCAATGGGCAAGAAGAAAAAGAAATGGGGTATACCACCCACCCCTAATGCCGTACCTGCCTCTTGGTCTATTTCTATTTCAAGAGTATAACTTCGTGCAGCTGTGCATTCCCGCAAGGCCACTTCATCTAATTCCAGTTCCCGTGCAAAAACCGTTACAAAATGATCCACCGCACCCGCCTCGGTTAAGCCGGTCCACTCGTCCAGCCGGCGCAGCATAGCACTGCGCATAGCCCAGAAGGCATCCTGGTCGTTGGCGCAGCGGACGGTATGGGCGGCTTCATCCGCAAGCTCATGAAATGCTAAAAGAAAATGCCTATAATAGAAAGCCACGCGGCCGAGGTTGATAAAGTCCTCAACGATGGAGGGTTCGGTATCCACATGAAAACGAGCCTCAAACGGGGTCTGCAGATCGCCGAATTGGATCATGACTACCGGTGCACCGGCATTGCCGAGCGGAGGAAGAGAGCCCAAAAACTCATCCGGAGGCTCTGTAGGAGGTACCTTTTCCTTTGGCGTTTCCGTATAGGGTTCCACCTCCCTGTCCAATGCCAGTGTAACCGATCGTTCTCCAAAATCAATGCTGGCATTTACCGAGCATACGGCAAATATGAGTAAAACTTCTTCGCCCATCCGTATTTCATAATTCCTATTCTTTTCTGCTTCGAATTCAGTGAGTATGGAACCGTCTGCGCTATCCACTACTCTGAATAAAGCCGTTCCAGTCAATGTAGAACCCGCATATTCCAGGAGATATTGATCGTTAAGCACCAGCTTTTCATATTGGTTTAGTACCATCCGGTGATCCTCCAAATCAATGGCCTTGGGATCCTCACACAAGGAAGGCACCGGTTTAGTTGCAGGGGGTTCAGTTGCAGGGGGTTCAGTTGCAGGGGGTTCAGTTGCAGGTG
>DATDYG010000081.1:0-8232 GCA_035289085.1 Candidatus Bilamarchaeaceae archaeon
GATCATCGGGTTTACCAAAGCGTATGTGGCGTATAACCATCCCTACCCGATGGCTGCACGACGGAGAAACGCGGACGGCGATGAGGATTCTTATATGCTGCTGCTGGATGCCCTGCTGAATTTTTCCATGACCTACCTGGACGAGAAGCGGGGGGGAAAGATGGACGCGCCTCTGGTATTAACGCCCTTCATTGATCCGAAGGAAGTGGACGACGAGGTGCATGCGATTGAGCGCGTATCGCACTATCCGCTGGAATTTTATTACGCCACGCTGGAGTATAAGGCGCCGAGCGAGATCAAACTTCGCACGGTAAGGGATACGCTGGGAACTCCCGAGCAATTCGAACCATTCCCGCTTACGCATGCGACAAGCGATATTCATGAAGGAAACATGCGAACGGCGTACGTGGGATTAAAGTCCATTCCCGAAAAACTGGATGCACAGTTCGCCTTGCAGGATCGCTTGCGGGCGGTGGACAGCAAAGACGCGGCTGAACGGCTGATTGCCAACCATTTCATCCCGGATTTATACGGGAATTTACGCTCGTTCTCCCGGCAGACATTCCGCTGCAGCCAGTGCAACGCCAGCCACCGGCGTCCGCCGCTGCACGGAAAATGCGTACGCTGCGGGGGAAAGCTGCTATTGACGATCAATAAAGGCGGCATTCAGAAATACCTGGAAGTTTCGAAAAACATCGTGCAGCGCTATGCCCTCTCTGAGTATACCAAGCAGCTGCTCGATCTGGTGGAGCGGGAGATCAAAAGCATCTTCGAAGACGATGAAGAAAAGCAAACTGGATTGGCGGATTTTGTATAATAATTTCAATAAGCCTCAGAGGAGAATTGAACTCCCTACCTCCTGTTTTCAAAATCCAGGATTTTGAAAAGATTGAGGACGGATCGCCGTCCTCAAGATTTACAAGACAGGCGCTCTGCCGATGAGCTACTGAGGCATCGGTAAGATTTTTATAAGGATGTAGTTATTAAATCTCTTTACAATTATTCACGAGCAGATGATTATGGGTAAATTTCCAGAAGCCGACGCCTTGATAGCAAAGACGAGCATATGCCGAAGGTGCAAGGCACGGAATAAGCGGGGCAGCGAGAAATGCCGGAAATGCGGATCGCGCTACCTGCGCCCCAAGCGAAAGGACATACGCGCGAAGAAGTAGCTACTTTTCCTGAAGCTTTTTCATCGCTTTCACCAGATCCATCAGACCTTCGACGGAGAGCAGGCGGAGCTTTTTCTTTATCTGGTTTAAGAAACGGATATCCTCTTCCAGCAGCTGGACGAGGACCTTGGGGGGCAGCTTCTTCTTTTTCCAGGCGATTAAGAACCGGGCCCGGGTGAGCGGGCCCAAGTGGTTTAGCGCCGTTGCGGCAGTTTTCTTTTCCCGGAGCAGTGCTACCGCTTCTGTCAGCAGCATGATTTCCCTCCCCAGTTTGCGCTCAATCGTTTCTTTTCGCCGGAGGGTTTCAACGATAGCAGCACGGGCCTGGTCGTACGGGACGACCATGCTAATCGCGGTTTTTTCAGGCGTGACCCTGATCCGGGTTCCGCCGCCAAACGGGGGCGGCGTATCATATTCCCGCTCGTTCAGGATTTGCTGGAGCAGATAGGGCTTGACCTCCTTGGCCATGATAGGAGCGGTGATGAAGGAGTAGAGCGGATAGGTGCTGGAAGTCCCACTCGCCTCTTCAATCATTTGCTGGGCCACGTCCTGCACATGAATATCCCTTTGGGTGGCCAATAGCTCGGTTTTATCGGTAACCGGATTGTAGTAGGTAAGCGCATAGCTCCGACTCAGGCGTTTCCCTTTTTTCTCGGTTTGGACCTGCTGCCGTTCGCCAATGGATTCCGCTTCTCCCTCGATTTCAGCGATACGGACCGCGGCGCCTTTTTTCTCCGTCGTGAAGGGTTTTTCAATGGCTTCCTGCCGGCCGGCCCAGGTTTGCACGACGTCCTCCTGCTGGACGATGATCTCGGTTTCCAGCAGCGGCTGCAGCTGAAATGGCTGAAAACTATAGTGGTATGTCCATCGCAGGAGCGGCCGCACCATGAAAGGGGCATCCAATGGAGATTAAAAAATCTGTTGTGTAGATAGTTTTGATCAAACTTTTTTCTAAAAGTTTGACGCACATGAGGTCTGACCTCTTAAGTCAGGCCTGGGTTACCTTCTGATGCTTTCAGGAGGTCAAACCTTATGCAGGGGTGGCAGAGACGCGCAAAGGCTCAATCCATGATTGAGAATGAGCGTGGCTGCAACGGCCAAATGCGCGGGGCTTAGGGGAAACTTTTTGGGGAAAAAATTTCCAACAGAACGTCGATACGTTCTGTGGACCACAAAACGAAGCGTCGTTTTGTCGGTCATCAAAAACATTCCCTTCAAGTTTCTTTGAAACTCCGTGGGTTAGTCCCTACACAAGTTCAAAAGCTTTGAATGACAGATCATTCAAAATCACAAGGTTTAGCCAAAGAAAATAAAACATTTTAATATAGTTGGCTAAGCCTTGTGTGTCAGCAAAGCTGTCAATCTTGTCCCCTGCAATTTTGCTTGCAAAATTGCGGCATGGTGGACCGCAGTCCAGCTATGCCTGCATTTTTTTACAAAATGAAGATTGTTGTCCGCAGACAATCAAGCCTGCATTGATTTATCTCTCATAAACTACAACGATGACCGAGTCCATTTTTTCTACGTTTTTTCCATGGACGCTGCAAAATGCCTCCATACGCCCACCCAAATAAAGCGTGGAAGGAAGCTTTGTCGCTTCCAGGACAGCTCCCTGTGAGGTTTTGATACGTATTCCAGTTAGGGATGCGTTCATAACTTCAATCACCATGCTACCGGCATGTAAAACATCTCCGGCCTTTACCCTGTAAAATTTATACATGTGTTTAGAGTGGGTACTTAATTCATACTTGTCCGACATCCGGATTCTTTGACTCGGCGCACATGCCGTCAATGCAACAAGGCCTAAACCAGCAGCTCTCATCAGCGTAGCAAAGCGATCTCGACGCGTGGACCCTGGCGTAGGTTTTTGTATTCGTACAACCATTTCCTCCCTCGTTTTAAATGTGGAATATATAAACTTATATTTAAAAACCCATCTTTTGGCACAACTAAAGTAGTAGATTATCTTATTTATTTTTTTCTTAATGCCTCCAGGTATTCCATGGATTTTTCCGTATCTTCGGCCAGCTGATCAAAGAATTCCAGCGGATCGAATAGGGTGATGGATTGGGTTCTTTCTTTCAACTGTTGAAGTGCCAGCTCCTTTACTCCTGTTTTTTCCTGACGGAGGCGGTGGATTTTTTCCAGGTTGGCTTTCAGCCCTGCATTTTCCAGGTCGTTGTCCACGTAGACATCATTGGCCCCGTCGAATGCCCAGGAGCCCTGTTTAAGCTGGCCGGTGATTTTGATGCGGATGATGGCATCTGGATCTTTAGCACGCAATTCCTGGATTTTTTTAATGACGGCAGTTTGCACTTCGTTGGCGGATGCCTGTTCAAAATGCAGCTCTTCAAAGAAAAAGGGCCGGCATGAAATGGGAATGAATTCGTGGGTGCGCGCCTGCGTATCGTATAAGAGGTAGCCCTTGGACTGGGTTTCATGTTTTTTCAACTGGGTGATTACCGTACTCCCAGGGATAAGCAGTTTGCCATTCATCAGCGAATGGTAGGTATGGATATGGCCGTTGATGAAAAGGTCAAAAGGCAGGTCGGTCAGATCTGCGGTGGAAATCTCTTCTTCTGCCTGAGGAATGAGATCCTTGATGGATTGGTGGAGGACCAGGATCTTAAACGCGTCGGGACGAGCGGTAAAGTTTTTCAACGCCTGTTGGAGGGCCACGCGGGAATAATCCTCTGGAATGTTCCCCAGGCCGAAGATTTGAACGGTTTCGCCGTTCTGTTCGAATAGCTTATCTTCACCGTGCAGATGATGGAGCAGGCCCATCCGGGCAAGCAGCATTACCGGGTTCACCATCTCCTTGCTCCGCCGCTCATGGTTCCCGTGGATCGCATAGATAGGTTTTCGTATTTTTTTCAGGATATGGATGGCGCGATGGAGGGTTTCCAGCTTCGGGATCTTGATGTCGAAGATATCGCCAGCATAAATGATAAGGTCCGCCTTTTCCTGCGCATCCAGGAATGCGGCTTCGGCCTGGACAAAGCTATCCTCTTCAAACCGGGCATAGCCAAAATGCGTATCCGAAATAATGGCGATTTTCATGATAGATATCGTTGGTGGAATTATTTAAAAAGCGTTTCACCCTATTCCCTACATGCCCCAGGAGCTGGTACTTGCCATTGTACTCATCGTAATCGTTTTATTGGTTACCTATTTTATTACGAAATAGTCCATGGGCCCGTAGCTCAGAAACTTTTTAGCAAAAAGTTTCATCAAAAAATAGGTTGCTAAAACTTGAGCAATCCGGTTAGAGCGTTCGACTGATACCTCTTTGGAGAATCGGTTTAGATCAAATCCTTTTCCAAAAGGTTTGAAATCGAAAGGTCATGAGTTCAAATCTCACCGGGCCCATTTCTTTTTTCTTTCCCCCAGGTTACGATGAGGGCATGGTACTCTCGGAATAGTTTTACATCTGGGGGTAGATTCTTTTCGAAGAAATGGCGATATTCATCGTATTCCTTGAATTCGTTATTGAGATACTGCTTGCAGAACCTTCTCGTATAGGCATCGATAACAAAGATGGGTTTTCCCATCGCATACAGGAGGATGGAATCCGCGGTTTCTTTCCCGATGCCCTTCACGGAGAGCCATTCTTTTCGTAGCGTTTCGAGTGGCAGGGATTTTCCATTGAGTTCCGTCCATTTTCCGGTGGCTAGTTTTAATCGTTCAGTTTTTTGCCTGTAAAAACCACTGGGTCGGATGAGGCGCTGCAACTCTTCGACCGGCATTTCCAGGACGGCCTTTTCAGTAAGCTTATTTTCCCTTTTCATATTGGCAACCGCCTTCTCTACATTTTTCCAGTTCGTATTCTGGGTGAGGATGGCGCCCACCACAACTTCGTAGGATGAATCGGCCGGCCACCAGCGCTGGGAACCGAATAATTGGAGTAACTTTTTGTACATAGAAAAGACTTTTGTGGACATAAAAATCACGGATATGGGCCCGCGCGGGATCGAACCGCGAATCTTTACCGTGTGAAGGTAACGTCTTACCAATGTCGAAACCTTTTAGCAAGCCAGTTTTTGATTGAAAACTTTTTACTAAAAAGTTTTCTTCGACTACGGGCCCGAATCCTTTTAGGAAAAGTTTCATCCAAAACGTTTTATAAAATCCCCATTAAGCGAAGCTTTATAATTTAGTTGTATTAAGTTAAAATATATGATGTGGAAAAGGATACCGATACCGCGTCCTGCCTCGGCTGCCAGGGACACCTGTGCATCAATGAGATTCCTCCATCTCGCACGGGCATTGAACTACCGGTCAAGCGGGCCGCTCATGATGCGGGAAGCACTGCGCGAGGAGTACAGACGCATGCAACCGTTCAAAAAACCCGTAGTGCCCAAAACCCGCATGGAGAAACAACTGCGCAAGGCCCTTCCCCGGCGCAATCGGGAGATATTGGCCTTGGTAGAGAGGGTACTGGATCATTATTTCGCAATATCCACAATATATGCAATGCAAAGAAGGGATATACCTGAGGAGATATCCGGAATGGTAACCGATGCATTTAATGCGGGAAAGAAGGAGGATGCAGAGAACGCATTCTGCTTGATCCGAAGTTTCACACGTAGATTGGCACGACAAACGAATGAGACAATGATACGGGTGACGGCCGCGCAGCTACTTTCCTTTTTACCGATGACAAGTATCTTCCCGATTTTGGGAGACGGGGACTTCCAATCCTTGGGCAGCGGCCATGTGGATCGGCGCCAGTTTGATGACCCCATGTTGGAGGCCAAGGCCATACGATTCAATGAACTGTTTTTCCTGTTAGCTCTGGCACTTCAGGAAAAACGTTCGCTGGAGAATAGTATTCGGTTGCTTCAGCTGTTGAGCGAGCTGCAGCTGCTCACGAGCCTGATGGATTATGGAAAGACGATGAACAATATGGGAAAGCAACGGGAATTGTTGGACCCGCTGCATTTGAGCGGAGAGGCAGAATCGGTTGTAGCGCTGCTCAACTCCAATGGTTATTTCGTGCACGCAGCCGGTGGCAGCCGGATAATCTCCTTGGTAAGCCGTGATAATAAGGTGGCACAACCTACAGGGAGACGTGTCCCTGGATCGTTTAGATTGAGGATCCCCATAACGCATTTATTGCACAGCTATCCTTACCAAGGACATACAAAAAAAGGCAGTTTTGTGCACCGGTTAGAGGAGCTGGCCTACCGTTTGCTCCGGCAGACGCGCATTATCCGAAACCAGGAGAGTTTTCGGGGAGTAGGTATCTACCCGCACAGCGGAATGGACATGGTTTTGCTCGCAATTCATGAACACGAAGGACGTTTTCGGTTGTCCTGGTCCATGGAGAGGGGTGCCGGCCATACGCCCATCACACTGGTAGAACGAAAATCGGAGGGTCTGGTTGTTTTAGGGAACTAAATA
Source organism: Candidatus Bilamarchaeaceae archaeon (assembly GCA_035289085.1). Lineage (GTDB taxonomy): Archaea > Micrarchaeota > Micrarchaeia > Anstonellales > Bilamarchaeaceae > DATDYG01. The sequence goes on from DATDYG010000081.1 coordinate 6,576, forward strand.
GCCCCGATCGGATTCGAACCGATGTCGACAGGTTTCTTCTTTCTTGATGAAACTTCTTTGGCAGCCCGAAAGAAGTTTCTCCAAAGCCTGTTATCCTTGACCACTAGACGACGGGGCTAGCATAGGAAAGTTTAGAAGAAGAATTTTAAAGATCGTGTGCTTTCCCTATTTCTTCCGAAGCCTGAAATACGCTTCTCCCAGCTGTTCGGCCAGATCACTCGCGCAAAAGCTGTAACCTAATCTTTTTCGTAATATTTCCGCCGCGTAGCCGTTGATATACGCAGCGCAGGCGGCGGAAGTAAACAAATCGTTCGTACATGCTAACGCCGCGGTTAATCCGGCCAGCACGTCGCCCGTGCCGCCTTTGGTCATGCCGGGATTGTGCAGGGTGTTGATGGCGAGTTTCGTGCCATCCGTAATAATGTCACCTTGGGGATCTTTTTTCAGGATAACACAGGAGTGTTTTTTGGCCATTTTTTGCACGTTGGCCTTGTTTCCTTCCATGCCGAACAAGCGGTGGAACTCGCTTTCGTGCGGGGTAAGCAGGGCGCCGGAAGGGATTTTTCCCTGAATCTGTTTCAATCCGTCGCCATCGATGACCAGTTTCCTGGACTTTCGCACAATGGTATCCAGCGGCACCTGTACATCGTCAACCCCGTTCCCGAAAAGCACAGCATCCATTTCTTGAATACGCGAAAGGTTGTAATCCAGGATAACGTCCGGGATGGTTTTCACGGTATGAATAAGTGGTTCGTCTTCTTCTGCAGGATAGAAATAGACCAGATCCACGAAACGGCGGGCAGCCAGTACAACAAGCATGGCGGCCCCATGGTACTGGGCACTGCCGGCTACAACCATGAGCTTTCCGTTTTGCCCTTTGTGCGATGCAGGAGATGCCGCATGAAGCGCGCTTATAAGTTTTTTTATCATAGAGTTAGTTCGATGGTAAATCTAAAAAGTGTAGTGTTGGGTCTTCTTACTTCCTTTTTCTTTATGCTGACGTTTACGCTGTTGTTTTTCAGCATTTTGATGTATTTTCTGCCCGCAGATTTTCAGACGTTTAAAGAAAAAGCAGAAGAGGAGTTGCCTCGTCGCATCATCGCCCAGGGCGCATTGGATGATCTCGGCGAGGAGATGCGCGGGGTAGAAGCGCTAACCGGGGAAGAATTCCAACTAATGCTGGTTGCACTGCAGACGGAGTGCAGACAGGAAGAAAGCAGGGCCGACGCAGCACTGTGCGAGGCGATTGCCGCTGGTGAAATCCGGACAAAGCAGGATTTCATCCGGTTTTTCAACCAGCAGACGATGGAACCGGCGCTTCGGGAGGGGGTGCGGGATGCACTGGGAAGGGTAGAGGGTTGGGTGGCTCGGGCAGAGGCGTTTCTCCCCCTTGTCATCGTTGGATTCCTGATCAGCTTCGGCATCGCGTCGTTGCTGTTGTATTGGGAACATGCAGAAGGATTTTTGCATGCCATGTTGGTAACGGTGAATCGCTCGCTTTTCATGAATCTTTTATCGGTTTTGAGCATCTGGCTGCTGGTTCCGTTCTCGGCCGGTTGGCTGGCCGAACAGGTAGGAGGCATTGCAATGGCTCAGCTGGCGGAAGAAGCAGAGGGTGTTCCGGTTCAGGCGCTGGTAGAGATCGTCGTTGAGTTTT
>DATDYG010000082.1:0-4844 GCA_035289085.1 Candidatus Bilamarchaeaceae archaeon
AAAGTTTGCCCAAAGTATACGCAACCATGGAGCAGGAAAAACACGTGCTGAAATTGAGAATTTGGGTTGGGATGCGGCCCTGATGGAAGTGAATTGTGCATTGGCCATTAAACAAATGGCACGCGTAAAAGAATTTGTAGAAAAACGCCAAGCGCTTGCCTACGAATATACGCAGCAGTTTAAATCGGTTCAGGGTATTCAGCTCTTTCCGTTTGCCACGGACAAAGGATGGAATGTCTATCGCTATCCTGTTTTGCTCGGCGATGGCGTGGAACCGGAGGCATTTATGCAAAAAATGAAAGCAGAGGGTATTGGATGCGGACGCATCTATATCCCATGCCATCTGCAACCTTATTACCAACGAACATTTAATTATCCGAAAGGCATGCTTCCCGTAACCGAAGACATTATGGCACGTGCCGTCTGCCTCCCTGTTTTTCCACAGATGACTATCGAGCAGGTGCATACGGTCTGCAAAGCGGTAAAGGGTGAATTACGTGAGTGATATTGTAGCCATTCACCAACCTAACTACCTGCCATGGCTGGGGTATTTTAACAAAATGCAATTGGCCGATAAATTTATTCTCTATGATACTGCACAATATCCGAAGAATAATTTTGCCAACCGAAATAAAATCCGGACAAAAGACGGATGGGTATATTTGACCATACCCATAGAAAAGGGATATCACTTCAAGCCGATTGCTGGGGTAGAACTGCCAAAAGACGATCGTTGGAAACAAAAACATTGGGCATCGATTCAGGCCAATTATGCCAGAGCCGGGTATTTTGATAGTTACAAGAACGAATTGGAACAGATATATACAAAGGAAAAATTTGAAACATTGGTAGATGTTAATCTGCGATTGATTGAATTTGTACGGATAGCATTCGGAATAGAAACAGAGATGCTGAGAAGCTCGGAATTGGACTGGGACCCGCAGAAGAAAGGGACCAATGCATTGATCGATATGCTGGAAGCTGTCGGCGCCAAGCGCTATTTAACCGGTTCCGGGGGAAGTGACGAGTATCTGGATAGAGAAAAATTTACAACAATTAAACTGCAATGGCACGAATACCAGCATCCGACATACCACCAAGCGTTTCCAGGATTTCAATCGCATATGGCAGCCGTGGATGCGGTACTTAATTTGGGCGATAAGGCAAAGGAATTGATATGAGGCGGATAGCCGATGAGGATAACACTCCGAAAAGCAAGGATAACGGATATCCGGATGATTTACAGGTGGAGAAACCATCCCCGGATACGTAAATGGATGTTCGTGTCCAAGCAGATAGCCTGGAAGGAGCACGAAAAATTCTGGAAAAAGAGATTAAAAAAACGAAATAGGTATTCGTATATTGTCCAAGTGGACGGAAAAGATGGAGGGGTTATCCGACTGGATCCGGATAGTAGAAACAGGAAACAGTATGCAATTGATGTGTATCTAGAACCGAAACTCCAGGGAAAGGGCGTAGGGCGCAGGACCATTGCAGCCATTAAAAAAATAGCCAGGAAAAAAAGGATAAAGGCACTGGCTGCAACGGTAAAACCTACAAATAGAAGATCGCAAAAAATATTTGAGAAAAATAATTTCAAGTTACGGCATTACGAATATAGGTATAAGTTATAACTACCCCTCTTTTTCTTCGTCCTAAAAGGTTTAATAAAGGAGACGATTAGAGCGTTTTCCATACGGCTGCGGCGGTCAGCAAGGCAAAGAAGGCGGTGGAAAACAGGCTGGCATAGGCCGTGCCCACAATACCGTAGGTAAGCGTAAGGAAGTAGAATAGCGGCAGGGCCAACAGAACGGCGATGATGCTGACATAGAAAGGCAGTTTTTGCACCTGGCGCGACCAGAGGAAATTGATGAAAAGAAAGGTCGTAGCCAGAAAGAACATGGAGAAGGCCAGGATGCCCAGCAAACCCGCAGAGGGGGTATACAAGGTCCCATACAGGAAAACGACGAGGGAGGTTTTCAGGAAGAATAATGTGATGGCGAACAGAAAGAGCAGGAAAACCGAAAGCGCAAAATATCGGAAAACGCGCGATTGTTCTGCGCGCTGGACCAGCTTGCTGGACTGTGGAAGGAAGGCAGCCATTAAACCCAGGGAAACATAAAATACGGCACGGGCCAACGTGAGGGCGGCGTTGTAGATGCCGGCATCTTCCGGAGTGAGCAAACGACGGACAAAAAACAGATCAATGAATAGAAACAATGAAAGGAGGGCATAGGTAGGCAACACCCAGCGCACATGTTTTAACAATGAGAAGGAGAACGGCCGGGCCTGACGGACATGGGAACGGTAAAAGAATAGGAGGATAGGCAAGAAGAAAAGCAGGGCGGGCAGAAGGTAAGCCAAGCCAATGCCCATCAGCTGGAACCCTGCCCCTACCAAGATCACTGCAACGGCTAAACGTAAAAAATCGATGCTTACCAGCAACGAAGCGAACTGCAATGGCTGCTGCGTACCCTGGAAATAGCTGTTGAACACGAAGATGGCATAAAACATCGGTACGCTGAGCAGGAGGAGAAGGATTTCAAAAGGATGGAACAACAACCCCACCAGGTATAGCGCCAGCAGGGCAAGGGCAAGAAAAGGCAATGTAATAACCAGGCTTTGCCGGAAATAATGGATGATGAGCCAGTATATATTTGCCAGTTTGCTCTCTGCGTGGAGCTGGGCCACCTCCCGCATGAGCACCGCCTGGACACCGATGACCGGGTAAAAAAGAAGGGTGAAAATACCTAAAAAAATACCGAGTTCACCATACAGTGCAACGCCCAGCCAGCGGGCCATGATGAAATGGAAGAGGAATGCCAAGCCTAGCGAAAGCAGCTGGCCGGCCATGGCGATGCCGGCAATAAAAGGATAGCGCATGGGAGAAATAGAATAAAGCAGTTTTTAAATCATGTTTTATCGGCGAAATAAAAGATAGCCCACTTGCCCGGGGATAATTTTAAACAATAAAAAATGGAGATGGCGTCCCAGCTCTCGAAGAATTTTGAAATTGCTGGGACGGGAAACATCGAATGTTTGAAAGGAAGGCACCTCCGCAAACCGATGGCCCATACGACGCGTCTTCCAGATGATTTCCACCTGGCTTTCAAAGCCATTGGCTTCTAATTTCAAATTTTTGATTACCCCTTTGCGATAGGCACGAAAAAAGCATGTATAGGCAGATAGGTATTGCCCGAGAAAGATGGTGTAGATCAAGGTACCCAGCTTGCTCAGCAATAAGCGAAAAAATGGCACGTGGGTATGGCCGGCTCCTTGTAAGAAAGGAGAAGCTACAACTCCCCCATATCCTTCGTTTAATTTTTTCAAGAGTTTAGATGTGTCTTCAATCGGATAGGACAGATCCGAATCCAGGGTAACAATGACATCGCCTTTTGCCAGAGCAAAACCACGACGAAAGGCTGCTCCAGGCCCCATGTTATGAGGATTTTTATCAATTATTATATTTTTTGATCGCAGTTTTTCAAGAATTTTCCAACTATGATCGCTGCTACCATCGTCCACAGCAATAATCTCAAAATCTTTAAAATTATTTTTAGCGAATGAAAGGATTTTTTGGATGTTTTTTTCTATGTTTGTCTCTTCATTATAAACAGGAGTAATAAAACTTATTTTCATACGATCACAGATTTTTCTGCCATTCGTAGGTTAGCCGGATCCCTTCTTCCAGCGTTAATTTGGGTTCAAAACCCAGTTTTTTTCTTGCTTTGGAGAGATTGGGTACCCGACGGGAAACTTCTTCAAACTTGCCAAACAGCTTTTCGTGCGGCGTAAACTGGAACGGTATTTTTTTACCTGTGATTTCGACAACGAGTTCGGCAATTTCCTTGATGCTTCTTTCCGTTTTATCATTTCCGATATTGTAGGTCTCATTCCATGCATTGTTCTTTTCAATTGCTAAAACCGTGCCATGGATAGTATCGCTCACATAACAGAAGCATCTTTTTTGCGAGCCATCGCCATGGATCTCTATTGGCTTGCCTGCCAATGCGTTGGCAATGAATAGGGAAATTGGCCCGCCTAAGTAAGTTGTTGAGTTCTTAGGCCCGAATGAGTTGAAATACCTCAGGATTACGAATTTTAACCCATATTCCTTGTTGTAGGTGCGAATTAGATGCTCATCGAATATCTTGCTAGTTGCATATGCCCAACGTTGGACAGTTGGTGAGCCGAGTACAAGATCATCATTCTCTGAAAATGGGGAATTCGAGCCCTTGCCATAAACGTCCGAAGTTGATGAGAAAACAAAGAGCGCATCCTTTTTTCGGGCCAGCTCCAGCATGTTCAGGGTTCCCAGTGAATTTACTTCCAGGGTATTTTTGGCTGTGCCGTATTTGGGAATTTTGAATGCGGCTAAATGCACAATGGTAGCGATATCGAGTGGGAGATTTTGGAGGGAAATATCGCGAACGTCGGCCTGTTGGAAGGAGAAATGCGTATTTTTTCTGTTTTCGGCCAGGTTTTTCGCATCGCCCTGCGAAAGGTTGTCTATGCCATGCACGGTATAGTTTCGGGTCAGGAGCGCTTCCGTGAGGTTGGTTCCCACAAAACCCGCAGCACCTGTGATAAAGACAGAAGACATGGGATATCGTTAGGCGAATGCTAATTTAAAGCATTGCGCCCACTAATTTTTTATGCTAAACGGGAAAAGGGAACGCCGGCTACTCGCTATCGTGCTACTCGGTTTGATACTTCGGTTCGCCCTGCTGGGGGGTGCCATGTTTCAGGGGGATGTGGCCTTGTTGCACGAGGGGGATACGGGCACGTACCAGGCCTTGGCCTATGCGATGGCCGGGGGGGACTTTTTATTTGCTGAAGGAGAG
>DATDYG010000083.1:0-6980 GCA_035289085.1 Candidatus Bilamarchaeaceae archaeon
TGATCCGTTCCACATTGGTAACGAGCAAATCGTCCCCTACGACCATCTTTCCTCTCAACGCTTGGGTAAGCTGCGCAAACCCGTCAAAATCCTCCTCCTGGAACGGGTCCTCTATGCTGGCAATCGGATATTTACCGGCCAGTTCCTCATAGTATCTCTGCAGCCCCTCCTGCCCCACATCCTTTCCATCTATATTATATGTCCTTTTCACGCTCTCATAAAACGAACTGGCTGCGCAATCCAGTGCGAGTTGCGTCTCTTTCCCATATCCGGCTTCCTCTACCGCTTCCCAGATCACATCTAATGCTTCTTCGGTTGTCTGGGTCGGCGGAGCGAATCCACCCTCATCGCCAATATTGCGTGCCCCTGCTCCATACAAATTCACCAGGTTTTTACCTAAGATATGGTAGATCTCGCTGGCCATCTGCAACATTTCCGCAAACGTTTTTCCTTTGGGCATAATCATAAATTCCTGGATGCTCAGCTTTCCGCCGGCATGTTTTCCTCCATTTAAAATATTGAACATCGGCTGCGGCAGCTTCTTTCCTCCCAGGAATTCATAATACCGTTTTCTTTCCTCGCAGGCAAAACACCGGGCTATCGCCATGGACGTTGCCACCATGGCGTTGGCACCCAGTTTGGATTTATCCTTTGTTCCATCGAGTTTGATCAATTTCTTATCCGCATCCTCCTGGGTTTTCAGCTTTTTCTCAACCAATGTCTTGGCAATCCTCTTATTCACATTTTCTACCGCGTTCAATACCCCTCTTCCTCCATACCGTTTTCCTCCATCGCGCAGCTCTACGGCTTCATGCATGCCGGTACTCGCACCGCTGGGCGCCATTCCTCTCCCCCAAACCGTTTCGCGTCCTGCGTCCTGCGTTTCGGCATATACGTCCACTTCCACTGTCGGATTTCCGCGGGAATCCAGAATCTCCCGGGCATGTATCCTGGCTATTTTCATGGAGCAGTAATGAAAAGCAAGCTCTTTAATTTTTACCTTCTTTATCTGCACATGCGATTGTTCATGCTGTTGCTGTTCTTATCCGTCCTGTTCTTCGCCAACGGGATGGAAACCCGGGCGACGCATGAAGCGGACGGTTACACTGTTGAGCTCGGCTATGAACCCGAACCGCCTCTTGCCCGCGCGCGAACGGTGTTTACCATAATCATTCACGATTCCAGTAATGAGCTCCTGGCAACACCGTTGTGGATCCGGATCGCCAGCGAAGATGATATCCTGCTTTCCTCCACCCATTTCCATACCGATACCGAAGGGCCTTTGATACTGGTGTATGCCTTTCCGAGTCCGGGCGAATACGAACTGACCGTCTCCTTTTCCGAAAACAAGACTATCCTTTCCACTTTTCCAATCACCGTTGCATCGCCCAAACCCCACATTGCCTCTGTCACAGACCTGCTCTTCTGGATTGTCGTGTTTGTCCTCCTTGTTGCCATATTGGGCATACTCTCAAGGTTTTTGAAGAGGACGTGAACGTGCATGCGTATCGTTATCACTGGAAATCCGGGTACTGGGAAGACCGCCATTGCAGCATGGCTGGCCCAAAAGCTGGATTATACACTGCTGTCGCTCACCCCTTTTATACGAAAGCACAGACTGCATAAAAAAAATGAAGTGGATCTGAAAAAGCTCCGAAAGGCATTATTGCCCATCATTCATAGACAACCGGATCTCATCCTGGAAGGCCACCTGGCATGTGAAATGGCATTGCCCATCGACTACGTTATCGTCACCCGCTGCCATCCGAAGATTTTGCGACAGCGGCTGCGCAAAAGACATTATGCTCATAAAAAACTGGAAGAGGACATGATGGCGGAATTGCTGGATTATGCCACACAGAAAAGCGAACGGAACTATCGCGTTCCAACACTCGAAATAGAAACCGCCCACCGGAGTATCGTTCGGTGCGGCCAAATACTCCTCCAAGCGATAAAGCTAAAAAAGAAAAAGCTGAATGGTATAAACTATCAGAAAGAACTCCTGAAAGAGCTGAAGCTGCGATGACCGACCTGGACGAGAAGCGTTTGATTGAAGCCGCCCTCTTCATCAGCGGGCGCGAGCTTACGCTGGAAGAGCTGCGCCGTCTGACGGGCGTCGGTGCATTGGGCTACCTGCAGGGCCTGGTGCAGCAACTGCAGCAGGAATACACGAAAAACGGCAGTTCGCTGGAGATCACGGAATTCGAAGGAAAATACTCCATGCGGGTGAAGAACGAATACCTGGGCCAGGTAAAACAATTCGCCCAGGAAACGGAAATCAGCAAAACTGCTTTGCGAACATTAGCATATCTCTCCAAGCATGATGGCGCATTAAAAAGCGAATTGGCAAAGCACATCGGTTCGCAAATCTATCAAGACGTTCAAGAGCTCGTTGAAAACGGATTTGTAAAGCCACAAAAGGCAGGCAGAAGCTCGAAACTGCTCTTGACGGAGAAATTCAGGAAATATTTTGCCCAACAATAAACAATTTCAAGAATATTGATTTTTGGATCAAACCTTTTTGATCTTAGAAGCTATGGTGTTGAAAAAGGTTTGTACTGAGAGGTTTAAGAAGTATTTTAATCAAGCATAAAAAAAATACGCTGGAGAGAGGAATTCCACCAGCTTTTAGCGACCAGATTTTGGTCAAGCTTTTCCTAAAAGCTTGGTTTGAACCTCTAATCCCAGAGGGACCGGTTAACCCGCCCGTTTTTACAGCCCGTTTTGGGCCGCCTTTTACGAAAATGCGGAATTCAAGACCGGCGCACTACCAGATTGCACATATTTTTTATGCGACTCCAGCGATAATAGGATAAGACTTAACCAATTATAAAATCTATTTTCTCCGGTCAATGATGTCCAGGGCATCCGGTCCGGTGCCGATTAAAGTTACGTCTACTCCCAATTTCTTTTCGATTTCCTGAACGAAATGCTGTGCCTCTTTGGTTAAATCAGCGAATTTCTTCTTTCCTGCGTTGCCCGGAAAGCGGATGTCCAGCTTGGTTACTGCCAGCTGGGTAGCAGAGTTGATCTGCACGGCCAATTTCAGATCGTCCCAATGCAGCTCCTTGGAAATCCTTCTCGGTCGTCCGGTTACCGTACCATACTCCTGCATGCCCAGCCTTTCCGCTTCTTCACGAGCAATCTCATGTTGAAACGGGCCGCCGCCTACCCGGGTGGTATAGCTTTTCATTGCCAGGATAACCTCATCGATGTCTTTAGGCCCTAAACCTACATCGGCTGCTATACTGGATGCACCCACATCCTTGGAGGTGCTGTACGGATACGTGCCATATAAAACAGAAAGCATGAATCCCTGCGATCCCTCTATCAAAACGTTCTTGGCTGCGTGCAATTCTTTAGGCACGTCGGTAAGGAATGGTTTAAGCTCTGGGCAATCCTGTGCGGTTTTGGCCACTCTTCTTACCCGGTCCATCACCGCCGGCCCGCATCCGGTTTTCGTAGAGCCGATCTTCTCCGCGGTTTCGGTTTTATCTCTTTCTAAATGCTCGTTCGTAAGCCAGGTAGCTCGAAAATCTACACCCATACGTTTTTTGCTGCCGGTTAGATCTATTTCTTTCAGCAATACGTTGGGGTCAACTACAACGCCTGCGCCAATGAGCAGCCGTGCCTTTTCGTATACGAATCCGCAGGGAATTAAACGCAGCGGGTAGCGCTTTCCCTTATAATGCACTTCGTGGCCGGCATTGGGCCCTACACCGCCGCGGGCAACGATGTCGGGTTTATCGTTAAGTGCAAGATGCGATATGATTTTCCCCTTGCCCTCATCGCCAAACTGTCCTCCGACAATGATTGTTCTGGTCATTGGCAGCACCTCACGACATTTGGCGAGACTTGAACTTTGTTCAAGCGATCTCCGTATTGTGCACCTACAAGAATGGTTTTCATGGTTTTCCTTCCAGCACAAATTTGCAAAAATTTGTGCACATTGGAAATGATATTATTTCTAATATAATAAAATAATCCCTTGTTACTTTATTAAAGCTATAGCAATCCACAAAAGTAATACAGATAGAGAAAGATAGTCTTATCCTCGGTGGATTGCTAGTAGTGGACCGCTTTTTTCTGCGGTCCACTGTAGCTATCTTTCCGGATGAAATATTTCTCCAGCGACATACCGAAGACGATGATCGCAATGAGGGCGAAGCCTGCCAATGCCAATACCATCCAATCCATGATCTCCAGCGGCACTACCTGGAACCATTCCGCGGCCGGGGTGTATAAGACGGCCAGCTGCAGCAACAGCGACAACCCAATCGCCAGATGCACCCATTTGTTCGACAGGAACGGCGTTTTATACCGCCAGCGGACCAGGTAAACGCTTACACTCTCCAATACCACAAAGCTCGTAAAAAATATCGTGTATGCCTTGGTGGCATCCGCCATAGCGAAATAATAGCCGTACAATACAAGGATCAGCAACGCCTCAAACAATCCCAACCACGCGATAAAGTAAAACGCCGGCCTGTGCAACAACCGCTCGGTTTTCGGACGCGGTTTCCGTTCCATCACGTCGCTCGCCGGCGAACCTGCGCCCAGCGCCAATGCCGGCAGCCCGTCCGTCAGCAAATTGATCCACAGCAGGTGCACCGCTATCTTCGGGGAGAGGCCCATGGGTAAAAGGGAAGCAACAAACACCGCCAATACTTCGGAAGTATTGGCCCCGATCAGCAACGTGACGAATTTCCGTATGTTGTCAAACGCGCCGCGGCCTTCGGCTACCGCGTTGCGGATGGTGACAAAATTATCGTCCAGCACGATGAAATCGCTTGCCTGCTTCGTCACTTCCGTTCCGCGGATGCCCATCGCGATGCCGACGTCGGAATTCTTGATCGCGGGCGCATCGTTCACCCCATCACCCGTCATCGCAACGACATGGTTGTTCCTCTTCAGCATCTGTAAAATAATCGTCTTGTGCTTCGGGCTCGTCCGCGCGTAGACGGCTACCTTTTCCACGGCGCGGGCCAGCTCCTCCTCGGAAAGCTCGTCCATCTCCTGGCCGGTCAGTGTGTTCACTTCGAAGCCCAGTTCCTTTCCAATGGCTGCGGCGGTATACGGGTTATCCCCGGTGATCATGATGACGCGGATGCCCGCTTTCCGGCAGTCGGTAATCGCCTCCTTCACCCCGCTTCGCGGCGGATCAATCATGCCCATCAGGCCCAAGAATACCAGACCGTTCTCCACATCCTTTTCCGCGTGCGATCTCGGTTTGTATTTATACGCAAAGGCCAGCACCCGCAATGCATCGGATGCCATCTCCTTGTTGTGTTCCAGAACCTGTTTCCGTTCCTTTGCGGTCAGTCTACGTTGTTTTTTCCCTTCGTATATATGGGTGCACCGCTCCAGTATTACTTCGGGCGCCCCTTTCACGAATGCATACGTTTCCTTTCCATGCTGGTTCACCGTGCTCATCATCTTCCGTTCCGAAGAAAACGGGATCTCATCGATCCGTTTCCATTCGTTGTGCAGCGCATCTGGATTGATGCCGGCTTTGTAAGCGGGCAGCAGCACGGCAATTTCCGTCGGATCCCCGCGGAACCGCTGGTGGTCGCCGTCTTCACGGGCGTCGTTGCAGAGTGCGGCACAACGTAGCAGCCATTCCAGGTCCTTCACCGAACCCCTGGGGGAAACGAATGCGCCCCGCTTGTCCCAGCCTTTTCCTTTCACGTCGTAGCTTATGCCGCCGGTATACACCCGCGTCACGGTCATGATATTTTCTGTCAGCGTGCCGGTCTTATCCGTACAAATCACGTCCACCGCGCCCAGGTCCTGGACCGTGGATAACCGGCGCATGAGCGTGTGCTGTTTCAACATACGGTTCGTGGCGATGGATAAGGAGAGCGTGACGACAGCCGGCAAACCCTCCGGGATGGCCGCGACACCTAGTGCCACCGCGGCAATGAAGATGAATAGCAAATCCCCCGTCCGAAGCAGGAACTCCGTGGCTACGATCACCACCAGAATCGCCAGCACAATGAGCGAAATCTTCTTCCCCACATCCGCGATCTCCAGTTGGAACTGCGTTACCTTCTCCGGCGCTTCCGAAATCTGCCGGGCGATCTTCCCTACCTCTGTTTTCAATCCGGTCTGCACCACCACAGCCATGCCTTTTCCGCGGGCAATGGCTGTATTCATGAACACCATGTTGGCCTGATCGGCCAGCGGCATTTTTTCTTTCAGCGTTCCGGGTTGTTTTGCGGAGGGTACGCTCTCCCCGGTCAGGCTGGATTCATCTGCGTATAACGAATACGTCTCCAGCAGGCGCGCATCCGCCGCCACCTTGTCGCCTTCGCGCAAAACCAGGATGTCGCCGGGCACCACCTCCTCGCTGGGAATCTCCTTCTCCCTTCCGTCCCGGATGACGGTGGCGCGGGGCGCGGACATCTTGGTGAGCGCTTCGATGCTCCGCTCGGCCTTGTATTCCTGGACAAATCCGAAGATCGCATTCAGGATAACGATAACGAATATCAGGATGGCATCGAAGTAGCCGTTTTCCTTCGGATCCAGATAGCTTACCCCCAGCGAAACGAATGCGGCCAGTACCAGCACCAGCACCAGCAGGTTCCTGAACTGGTTGACAAATATGGTAATCGCGGAAATCTTTTTCTCAATGGCAATGCTGTTGCGGCCATACTGTTCCAGCCGCTTCCTGGCTTCGGTTTTGCTTAAACCTTCCCGTCTTGCATCGAGTTTTTTCATTACCTCTTTTTCGCTTTGCGCGTGCCACGCTTCCATTATGCTATACAAAAACTCAAAAGCTTTTAATGGATTGCTCGGGTAGTATGTCCCATGTTTATTTTTCAGGTTTCCCCAGGCACTCGGACCGGTTCTTTGGCGCCTGCATCCTGGACCACGGAAGACGTACTGAAGCGATTCGGGAGCATCTACTGCCCCAGCGCGGTGGCCGAAGTTCTTGCAAAACTGGATAATCCGGCGAAAAAAATTCCCGAAATAAAACA
>DATDYG010000084.1:0-11329 GCA_035289085.1 Candidatus Bilamarchaeaceae archaeon
TCGGCGCCCCGCCCCGGGCCCGCTTGCCCTTCTGCTCGGCGTCAAAGGCCCGCCATTCCGGACCCAGATCCTGGATGTTCTCAGCAATGATTAAACCGCACTGACCGCAGAGCAATTCGCCCTTTTCATAATCCCGGATAAGCCGGGCCGCTCCGCATTCCGGACACTTGTTCTGCTGCGGGCTCTTGCTGGCCGCCCGTTGGGCCTTCTGCGCATTATGACGAGACTTCATCCGCATTGCACGCGCGCTTATATTGACGTGGACACCCATGATAGATCCAACCTCCGTTTTTATTCTTCCTAGATGAGAGGATTCCGCAGAAAGATGATTCTAGCGCCCTTCAAATCTGGAAAAGTTTTTAAATGTTGCGTCATTTTTAGGAACATAACTATTTATAAACTTTTCGGTAATTTTTAGTGGGAATTGGACGAAAGACGTAGGTTTACATACGAGTTTATTTGTGTCGAAAAATGGCTTTTTAAATTGTTTTATACAAAGAGAGATTATGGAATCGAGATACACCGCTCCTCCTAAACGGCTGCATCCGAGGCTGTTCACACCGGACGGCAGGGCCCGGCCGGCGCTGGCCCGGATCGTGCCGATCCTGGAGGAAGCCATCCGCCCTAAGCAGGCCCACATCCTGGTGTTCGGTTCCCAGGCCATGGGCACGTTTCGTACCGAAGAAGACATGCAGAAGCTGGATGCGTTAAGGAAGAGAAAATTCACGGGAGTCACACCGGAAGAAAAGCGGTTTTTGATGGGGCTGTTTGACAGTTCTGCAGCGGATATGGAATATGCCCTGGGTGTGAGCCGGGGGCTTCTCACCGGGGAAGATGATACGGCTTACCTGCGGAGCATGGCCTGGTTGCCGGAAAAGCTGCTGGACGGTAAAACCAGCGACCTGGATATCCATGTGCTGCTTGCTTCCCGGGCCGAAGTACCGGATATAATGCGGCGGGCACAGCACGTGAAGGAAAGGCTGGAAACAGAGGTACATGCAGCATTGGGGATGGGACTGGATATGTTGGTTAATTCATACCGTATTAGAGGGACGGCATTTGAGATAGAGACGAACGAATGGCTGGAATTTGAACCTCCTGTCTGGACGTTCAGTTCGCTGTAAGAGATGTTCAGGGGTTCTCATTCGACCGGAATTTCTCCAGGCATTCCGGCAATTCCTTGTACAGCCAGACGATGAATTTGATGAATTCCCGGGCCTCTACCTCGATATAATTGATAATTTTGCCGTATTCTTTATTTTGGTACCAGCCCGGGATGAGCGAACCGTCGTGCGGCTTGTCCGTGATCTTGTCTAAACCGGAACCTTTGAATTCTCCTTTATTCATGATGATGCCACAAGCGCGCAGATCGATAAACGGATTGTTGAGGATATCTATGGCTGGCAAACCATGGAAAGTGCACCGCTCGCGTAAAAAATTGTGCTCAAAGCCCAGATTGTAGCCCGTGGCGACAAAGGTGAAGGGATAGGGATCGGTAATCCGGCTTTTTCTGAGAAATTGCTCTAGAATTTCCTGTTCAGAACTTTCCCATTCCTTGAGGATTTTCAATTCGCCAATGGGTTTACCGGTATTTCGATGCAGCTCCTGGAACTGGATGGTAATGATCTTGTCCTTTTTCGGATCCAGGCCGGTCGTTTCAATGTCCAGATAATAATTGGGCATATTCGTACATGGAACAAGCTAGCTAAAATGCTTTGCGATTTCCTCTTCCTCCACCGTTAAAATCTTCCTATTTTGCATGAGCATTTTCCCGTTTACCATTACATCGGTAACATTCTGCGGGCCGGCGGCATAAACAAGATTGGAAATAACATTATGCAATGGCTGCATGTTGGGCATTTTCGTATCCAATAAAACGATATCGGCCAGCTTGCCACGCTCGATGGATCCCGCATTAATTCCCAACGCTTTCGCTCCATTAATCGTTGCAAAATCCAAAAACGCCTGCGTGGGCACTGCATCCGCCTTCCAGTAGTGGTGTTTTTGGAGTAACGAGGAAAGCTTGATGGATTCGAACATGTTCAATGAATTGTTGCTCGCTGCGCCATCCGTGCCTATGCAAACATTCGCTCCTTGCGCATAGTATTCGCAAACAGGGCAAATCCCACCTGTTGCTAATTTTAGATTGGAGATAGGGCAATTGACAATCGTTGCTTTCTTTTTTCCTATAATTGCAATCTCTCTTTTAGTTACCCAGCTTGCATGAGCTAATATAGTATTTTCATCCAATAAGCCCAATGAATCCAGATATTCCAGGGGATATTTCTTGGTTTTTTCCAGACAATCGAATATCTCCTTGCGCGTTTCACTCACATGGATATGGAATTTGAGTTTTTCCCTGTTGGCCAGTTCTTTCGCAGCAATGAGCAATTCTTCGCTGCACGTGTAAATCCCATGGCAGGAGACAGAGGGAGTGAGTAGCGGTTTATCCCTCCAGCGACCGATGAAACTTTGGGCTTTTTTAGATTCTTTTTCCGGAGAGGTTTTGAACGGCAGATCGAGCATCACATGGGACAGCGTAGCACGCAGCCCTGTTTTTTCGGTAGCTTTGGCAACTTCATCCGGAAAAATGAAATACATGTCGTTGAAGGTTGTTACACCACTACGGATCAGTTCGGCTATGCCCAGCAGTGCGCCATGGTAGACGTCCTTTGCCGTTAACTTCTTCTCGGCGGGCCATATCTTTTCCTTTAGCCATCTTTGCAACGGCAGATCCTCGCCCAGGCCACGAAGCGCGGTCATAGCGACATGGGTATGGGCATTAATCAAGCCAGGAATAGCGATTTTTCCAGAAGCATCCAGCACTGTTTCGGGTTTTGCGTCTTGTATATTGAGATTTTTTCCAATAGCTTCAATTTTATTTCCATTAATCAGGATGTCGCCTTCCAGAATTTCGCGATTTGAATTTTGTGTAACTACCGTTGCGGATTTGATCAGGATTGACATAAAAACATCTCAAACAATTCCCAATTCTTTCTTAACATCAATTAAGCGAGAAGGGTTTAAACTGCAATGCGGGTTGTTTGTTTTCGGATAGATAGTAAGCAAACCTTCGTTATTCAATTCTTTTATTATTTCTTCGATTTCTTTGTGCCTATTGGGAGGAAAGCCTTTCATCAAATTTCTTACTTCAGTATGTTTTCCGCCGATATAACGATGGAGTAGTAGTTTCGATAAAAGCTTTTTTCGAATATCCAGATATTCGCCTTCCATCCAACCACATACCCCTTTAGTTTTATATCAATATCGATTTAATTTAATATTGAATATATGTTAAAACAGATAATTTATAAACCCTTGTTTTCCTAATCATAACTATGTTAGCAGAAATCTTTAAACAGCATTCCATGGCGAAGATTTTGGAATACCTGATTGAATTCCCGGAGATAGACTTCTCAAAGGCAGATGTGGCAAGAGAGTGCGATTTGCAATGGCAAACGGTAAATGAGGTATTTCCCCTATTAGAAAAATGGGGGTTGGTAGAGAAATCAAGAAGTATAGGACGGGCAGAATTGTATAAGGTGAATGAATCAAGCAAGGCTTTGCAGTATTTGCATAAATTCGCTTTGCAGGTAGCGGCTGTTGAAGCGGATGAAATTGCTGGAAAGCACGTTATGGTTGCGCAAGCGAAAAGATAATGTCGCAATCTTCAATTATTTCGCGATTTGAATTTTGTGTAACTACCGTTGCGGATTTGATCAGGATTGACATGAACAAACTATACATCTAGAAGCTTTTTAATTATTTAACGCATATTTTTAAACTGTTGTTATAATAGTATATTCATGGCATTTTTATCCTACCTACGAGAACGCAGAGTTCAAGATATTGAACAAAGAAAACCGGTTATAGCAGCAGCCTTGGCAAGATACGGCGTTGATTCTGAGGGAATTCATGTAATTGAGCATAGAACGAGAGTAAAATACATACATGCAAGAAAACATACAAATAAAGAGGAGAAAACTGGTGTATTGTCATCTTTTCTTCTAAGGGCTATTTATAGATTAGTACCCAAAGCAGGTGGTTTTTGCGATCTCCGTACTGGCGAAGTACATTTTGAAAAAACAACTGGCATTGTTACTCGATTGCATGAATCTGTTCATGGTTATGACCTAACACAAGCTAATATTAAAGCAATAGTTGCCGCAGCAATTGAGCAAGAAAAATCGGTATCTCTAAAACGACCGCTAGAATACCTTAAATTTAAGTTAGAAGAAATTCGTGTTGTAGCTGTTCTTGAAGGCCGGGCGAAATTCTGCGAACGATTAGCAAGCAAGGATAGGGACTTTACAGCATGGGAACGTCTTTGGTTTAAAATTTCTCGTAATTCAGAGGCTGCAGTTGCGGTAGTCGCAGGTTATTTAACAGCGCGTTTCGCAGTTAATTTTTTTGAATTCTCAGACTTTATAGGACGTACTTTAGACGCTACATACATATCATTGGGGGTTTGGAGCGTAACTAAACTTTCTCCTTATATTTTAGGAACGCGATTTATGGGATACATAGAACAAAAAACAACCAGCCCTAGGGAAGCGCTTGAAATGACTGCCAACAATCCACCATTATTAAGCCAAATATTGAAACCTACCACTTATTTTAAAGATGTACAATAATAAAGAAATTATGGCATCTATCACATGTTCAGGATCAATTGCATTAGATACAACTAGAACACCATTTAAGACAGTAGAAAATGTTTTAGGTGGGGCGGCAAGCTATTTTTCACTGGCCACCAGCTTTTTCGCGGAAACACATATCTGCAGTGTGGTGGGCAAGGATTTTCCGGAAAAGTATTGGCAACTGCTGGCCAAGAGAGCAAAGCTGGAGGGGGTGCAGCGAAAGGGGGGAAAAACATTCCATTATGATTCTACTTATTCTTTTGACCTTTACCATCGGCATGCGAATAAAACCGAGTTGAACGTATTAGGCGAGTTCGAACCGCTGCTGCCAGAGAAAGCAGCAAAAAGCGAATTTATTTATCTGGCTACAATGCCTCCAGAAAAACAATTAAGCGTTCTTAAGCAGGCAAAAAACAAGAAGCTAGCATTCATGGATACCATTGAATATTATATTAAAAATGAAAAAGAAAAATTGTTGGAAACAATTGCTGCAGTAGATGGAGTGGTGTTGAACGATGCCGAAGCACGCATGCTGGCTGAAGAAGCAAACTTAATCAAATGCGGCAAGGCCATCCAGAAACTTGGACCGGAGATCACCATACTCAAAAAAGGCGAGCATGGAAGCTTATTATTTTACGATGGCAAGGTGGTGCCTTTTCCGGCGTTTCCGCTGGAGATCATTGTCGATCCGACAGGCGCAGGGGATGCGTTTGCCGGCGGATTCATAGGATCCTTGGCAAAGCAAAACGCATTCCGCCCAACACTCGCCCAGATGAAAACAGCCATGGCCTACGCCAATGTGATGGGTTCGCTGGCGGTCGAAGACTTTTCGGTGAACAAACTGGCGAATACCACGGAAAAAGAAGTGGAAAAACGGTTTAGGGAGTATTGCGAGCTGCTAAGGATTTAATGGGGCGCCAGCAAACCGGCAACCGAATTAATACCCAGTATAACAAAAAGAATGTCGATGATGAAGACCAGCAGCAGGACGATCAGCCGAAGGGTAGAGAAAACATCTGACATGCTTTGCCGGAGATTCGTTAATTCGCTGCGCTGGTTTTGAACGGCCCCAACGAGGTTGGAAGCAGGTAAAGGAACAAAGGCCGAGAGGGCAGCCTCTACGGTGGTAAGCGATGTTTCCACCTCCGCGAGGGTGCTGTCCGTTGCTTCGATCTGGTTGGTAAGAGAAACCTCGAGCGTACCAATGGAGGAGTAGAAATAGAATAGCAATACCCAGGAAACGAGGATTCCGAGAACGCCGATGGTTAGCGATAGTCCATAAAGCAGTTTCCGGTATCTTTGCAATGTTTCCAGCATGGGATACTCAAACAATAAAAAATTTAAAAAGCAATAGTAGCGTTGGGACGATCACCGCGCCCATGAGGTTTCTTCGTTCTACGTTGAGCCGGATCGTCACATAACCCAGCGCGGAAGCCAGGACGAGGATAAGCAGGCCTTGCCATCCGTCCAGCAGGAAAACGATGACGATCAGATAAAGCGCCAGTAGTTTGTTGAATATGGAAAAGTCCAGCGTGGCCAGTCGCGCAAACCGTTTTCGGAAAAAATAGAGGAAGAGGGCGGCCAGGGCCAGCGCGGCCAGGAAGGTAACCAGTATAAGCGGAAGATGCTTTTCGATGATAATGGTTTCACTTAACCATACGGTCGCGCCCATGCGGGACTTTTCAATGCTGGCGGCCGTTGCAAAGGAAAAAAGGGCTTCGCTTATGGATATGGAAGCGATGGATGAAAGGTAAGCAAGGGAATTCATCGGAAGAAAAACCGAAAGAACAACAGCAACTTGCGAAGCAGAGCTTATGCCGGGAAGCAAATCAGCAAAAAACCCGCCAACGACGCCCAGCAATGCGAATTTCAGCAATCCGCCGGGCAGCGGCTTATCGGCCTGGGGCGGAAGACCCGATTTCTGGTAGGTTAAAAATGCGGCCATGGCAAACAAGCCGGAAAAGAGCGGCAGGAACGGGTCGAATAGCGATGTATTAAGGGAATACAGGCCCAGCAGGCCTGAAACCAGGAAAACAACGCCGGAAAGGAAAGGATTTTTGGATCTCCATAATAAAACAAGGGAAAGCGCTAGAACAATATAGCCCATATAGGATCGGACAAGATCATAGAAAAAGGGGTAGATATCCAGCGAGAAATAAAACAAGGCGATGGAGAGGAGCGCGGCGATCACTGCTGCAAACAGAACGGCTTTCAGGGCGGCAATGCCGTATCCTTTCCGAACCAGTTGCTGGCCTGCCAGCGCGGAAACCACGCTGCTTTGTTCCGGCACGCCGAAAAATATGGATGGAATGAAGGAAACAAGTGAATGAACTGCCAGGACAACTACGATAACAATTGCAAAATCCTCGCTAGCTAGAGGAAAATTAGCAATGATGGCAATGATGGTATTAGGATGCAGGCCTGGCAGCAATCCGCTTAACAAACCAAGAACAAGGGCAAGAAGAAATGCAAGAAGAACCATACAGTTTTTAGATAGATCAATATGGCTTATTTAATTTACCCCAACGCCATGTTTTTTACTCTTATGTGCGGGCCTCCATCGCTGACCGGTACGCTTTGGCCAAGCTTGCCGCAAAAGCCGGGATTGGTGGCAAAATCACGGGCAATAGCCTCGACATCGTTCAACGTTTGAAGAATACTGCCCATCAGCGTCACATCGCGGAACAGCTGTTTTTGATCCCCGTTTTTGATTTCCCAGGCTTCCTCTGCCTTGAACATGTAGGAACCGGTAAAGATGTCCACGCTTCCCCCTTGCATGCCCTTTACATAAATTGCAGACCCGTCAAATAACTCCTCCTTTTTCATCTTACCGGGTAAAAAGTGCGTATTGCTCATGCGGATGATGGGCACATGCGCATAGTCCATTGCCCGTGCATGGCCGTTGCTTTCGTGCCGGAGCTCCTCGGCAATTTCACGGGAGGTTAAATATCCTTTCAATACGCCATCTTTAATGAGGAGGGCAGGTTTACCCGGCCGGCCTTCCTCATCGTATTGATAGTTCCCAAAATCCGGCACTGTTGGATTATCCAGAATGGTGATGTTTTCATTACCAATCTGCTTGCCCAGTTTATCCTTGAGGATGGATTCCCGCTCTATGATGCTATCACCCTCGCAGGCATGGCCGATCGCCTCATGAGAGAACACACCGGTCATTTCATTGTCCATGATCACGGTAAAACGGCCTTTCGGAGGAGGCAATGCATCCAGCAGACGTTCGGCCTTCTGGGATGCGGTTTCGCAAATTTGATCGTAGTTTAGCTGATGAAAATCCACAAGCGAAGAAGCCCGCTCATGCCCCCGCTGGATGACACCGTTTCGTCGTGCCACGCAGATACAGGAAAAGTACAGGTGCGTCTGGTCTTCCAGAATTTCCGATCCTTCGGAATTGTAGAATTCTTTCCGGATATGGGATTCTGCATAGTTTAACGTAGTGTTTTGGATGTGTTTTCCCCGGGCGTGCTTTTGTGCATCCTGCAGGATGCGTATCTTTTCTTCCAGGTTAATTTCGTTGCGTTTCTGGGGCAGTTTCTTTTTTTCAATGGGCAGTTCCTTCAGTTTTACATTGCCGGTGGTTAACGCGGCCATGCGCACCGCGGTTTCAATGATATTTTTTATTTCGCTCTCCTTTCCGGTGGATGCAAACCCCCATGAACCGTTCTTTAAGATGCGTACCGAGGCGCCGTATAGCGGGCCTACGATGGGCTTGATTTCATCATCCTTGAAAATGAGTTTGGTTTCCTCCCCTTTCTCGATGCGGAGCTCGGCATAATCGTAGTTGCTTAGCCATCGCACAAATTCGGACATGAAAAGGCTATGCACCATAAACTAAAAATAGCTATTGCCAGGGCACGATGAGATCCAAAACTTCCGGAAACGTATGATGGCCGGAGGCCACGTTCAGATGCCCGCCGTCTTTTATAAGATGGAAATCGGCATGGAGTTCCAAGGCCAGCGCCAATGCGGCATAGGGATCCACCCACCGGTCGTTATCCGAGGTGAACACCGCTGCTTTTTGGGCCTTGCAGACCGTGCGGCCGTTCAGGTTTTTATAGAAGCTTCCTAAGAAACTCAACTCGCTTGCCGCTACGCGGCTTAAGGTGGAAGGAGCGACCAATACGATCAATCCCACTTGCTTGATCTGTTCCTCTCGTAGCAGTTGCAATATCGTTGGGCAGCCCAAAGAATGACCGATCAATGCAGTGGATTCATCCATCACCGGCATCGTTCGTTCGATCGCTTCCAGCCAGGCAGGGAGGGTGGGTTGCGCAAATCGCCCGGGCAGTTTCGGATAATGGGTTTCTGCTCCCAGGAGCCTGCAATTTCGGGCTAGCCACGTCTGCCAGTGCCGGGCACCGCTGCCCGCATAGCCGTGGATGATACCTACCCGTTGGTAAGCAAGTTGACGTTTTTGCATGTTGTATTTTATGGTCAGATAGATTTAAAAGGTTAAACGGCCACGCTTAGTTTCGCCGCATGCTCACGGAGGGTTTTTTTCTGATCGCGGTTTTTGAGGATGCCGCACAGATAGTAGCTTTTTACCGGTAGTACCACCAACAGATCGGAATCAAAAACCAGCTCAAGCTCTTTCTGATCGTCCTTGGCACGCTTGAGCAGTGTCGCGGAAACGTTGGAGAGGCTGCTGAGCACGCTGGCGGCGACATCGTCCACCTTGATCGTTGCCTGTACGAGCGTGCCGTCCTTTTTAATGAATGCTGCGCCGATCCCCATCCCTTTGAGCGATTCCAGCACAGCCGCCACCTGTTCTGTCCCGGCCATATCGATCACAACACCATGATACCCGTAGGCCCTATTTTAATAGGCAGCGGTACCCCTACTTCCGGAATTTCCAGCACAAGGGAACCGTTCTGATCGCGGATGGTGTACACGTGATCGACCGCATGGCCCACGATTCCGAGGAGTTTGGAATCATGGACGCCTTCCTCCACCAGCATCAATGTCGTCGCATGCGCCCTTTTTAACCGTCCGCCAACGACTTGTAGAAATTTCAGGATGGAATCCTGCGGATTGTAGAGCATGAAGGTAGAAAGCGAGTAGAAAACGACCCGGATCCGCTTGCCATCACTGGCACGGATGGCCTCGTTGATCTCCAGCGATAGATCGTTTAACGCACCCGGTCCGGGCACAAAGGCATAGACGCTTTGCGCCTCGGATTTACCCAGCGTGGAACTGTAACAGTCGATGAACTTGGTTTTGGCCGGCAACGGAATGCCGATGGAAGCTGCCTTTTCCTTGATTGCATCCGGCGTTGCGTCCGCAGTGATGATATAGGCGGTTTCCCCGTCTCCGGCAGCCGCGATAAAATGCATAGCTAACGCAATCTTCTCCATGCCGGCTGGCCCGATAGCAATGATATTGGCGGGATTGGAATAACCGCCTTCGAGTACAACATCCAGCTCTTCAATGCCGGTGTCCAGGCGGGTTTTTTTCAAAACAGGCAGTTCCTCCGGTTCTTCCACGGAGGACGCTTCGCCGGTATCGGGTTCTTCCGCAGGAGGCGCTTCATCTGCGGAGGTTTCTTCTGTAGGAGCAAGTTCTTCCATTTCCGGTTCTTCTTCGGCCTCTCCCATGGATACACTAACAGGACAAGCCTATAAAAAGATTGGTTTTGGAAAATGTAACATGGAAAAGGTAGAGATTAAATTGGCGGCATGCATCGAGGAGGTACTGGAAATACTGGCGATTCGTCGAACGGTATTTATCGAAGAGCAGGAAGTGCCGGAAGAACGGGAGAGGGACGGCTACGATAAGAATGCGGTGCATGTGATATTAAAAGTAGATGGCGAACCCGCAGGCACGGCAAGGCTACGCACTTTAGGAAAAGGAAAAATCAAGATCATGAGATCGACAAATCGATCTCACTCAAGTTCAAAGAACTTGAAGATAGAACGCATGGCCATACTGAAACCATACCGGAAAAAAGGCTTTGGAGAAGAAATGATGGTGTTTATCGGGCAATATGCAAAAATGCATAAAATCAAAAAATTGGTTATCCACAGCCAGTGGCAGGCGAGGGATTTTTATAAAAGACTAGGATTTAGGCAGCATGGAAAACCGTTTATGGATGCGGGAATCAGGCACATAGAGATGGTTAAGAAACTGGGATAGATCAAGCGGAACGCTTTTATAAGTTGGGTTTTTTAGTAGAGGCAATGAACATGCAGAATGCGGTAATACTTGCAGGATTCCTCCTTATCCTTATGGGATGCACGACCACGCTACAGACCGATCTTTCCGAGGAAGAGCAGGGGGAATCGGCAGATGAATCAGGTGCAGCTAACGACACACTGGAACGAAGGCCATTGAGCGGTGGAAGACCGCTGCCTGGTACAACAACAGGAAGCACTTGTGCGGATAGCGATGGCGGAATAAACTATGGAACGCAGGGTACGGCCACACGCCGGGGTGGTACGTATGCAGGCGGCAGGATTTCCATAACACCCGAAACCAGGACCGATTTTTGCATTGTGGCCAACTTTTTGAACGAATATTATTGCAATAAGGCAGATGGCAGCATCAAAAGTACGCTGTACTTCTGTCCCACGACCTGTTCGGGAGGAGCCTGTGTGGGATTTCCGGATGAACCCGACTGCACGGAAACTGACGATGGAAGAGACTATGATGAAAAAGGCACGACAACACGAGGAACA
>DATDYG010000085.1:0-5920 GCA_035289085.1 Candidatus Bilamarchaeaceae archaeon
CGTATACGCTTCCCATGTTTTCCAACCTGCGATTATCGCAACCAACAATACAATCGGATTCCAAGCATCTGCCCATATGCCGGGAACAATAAAACCAATTGATGCAATCACAAATACAAAAAAGCCTATATAAGTAATCAGTGCCTGGGCAATCTTTATTCGGTTCATGTTATCGCGCCGATCTCGCCATCCGTTCCGTCTCATCCCTTTTCTTCATCGCATAACTCGTTTGTATGTCGCCCTTGGCGGTGTTCATGATCTCTGCCGACAACGACTGGGATAAGCGTTTTCCCTTGTTGAAACTGCCCAGGATGGCGGCCAAAGCGATATTCCGCAGGGCCATGTCCAAACGGCGCGTTGCGGAAATATCCACCGCAATCTGGTAGCTGACGCCTCCGAACGATACGCGCGTCACGTCCTCGTGCGGCGCGGCATTCTCCACGGCACGGACCAGCACCTGCACGGGATTCTCTTTCGTTTCCGTGGCAACGGTTTCGAATGCTGCCTCCACGATGCGCAATGCCTTGAACTTCTTTCCCTGCATCTTTCCATGGGTACGAATAACCTTTCCGGAGGTCTTTTCCCCGGTTCCGCCGCGCATGAGCTTATTGGCCAGCCTTTCCACAATATTCACGTGCATTTTTCCCAAAGGCTTCTTCGCATGCCTTCCGGACGTGTGCGGAATGACCACCGGATGAAGCGAGATCACCTGGGCCAGGCTCAGATCCTTGATTTCAATGCCTTCGTTGTCGTACTTTCCAAATATCTTTTGAGTCATAATTATCACTGCATCTGCTAGCTAGGTTGCAAGCCTTGAATACCGAACATTTTCTTGGTTTCATCCGTCCAAATACTTCTCCTAATTCTGGAAGCAGCACGCAGGCCAATTATATTAGCCGCACTTATGGCTGTCAGTACGGTTGCAAGTCCTATAAAACCTGCATGTGGAATAGACTTAAAGTGATCTGGATTAGTTAGCATTAAACCAAACATTGCTTCCGATCCGAACAGACAGGCTAATGAAGTGATATAAGAAATTCTTAATCCAACATTTGTTGCATGTTCGGAGCGCGCTACCGCATATCCCAATCTCCTTATTTCAGCAATTTCTGTTTCAATTAGCGCAACATTTTCTCTGGTTATTGGCGTTGCAGTTAAAGCTGTTTCCGGATCTCTCATCAATCTATTCTCTTGTCGTTTATATCTTCTAGAAGCCATTCTTTCTCGGAAATTTAAATGACTATCGCCTTCAAGAAGTTTTGCCCTAAAGCTAGAAAGCGCGCTTCTTGCTTTTTCTGATCCGCATCTGGCCATTGTTGCAGTATAAGCTTGCAAAAACATTACTCCTTTTCCATTTACAGATGCCATACACCTATCATCTCTTCGGTTTCTCTTTCTTTCCTTTCCGGAGCATCTGCAAATCCGCCCCGTTCACGGAAACGACTTTATACCGGACACCTGGAATCGATCCCATCTGGCCTCTTTGCGAACCGCCCAGGCCGGCTAAAATCACTTCATCGTGCTCATCAATAAACGTAATCGCCTTATCTCTCGGAGCAAACGCGGTAACCACCCTTCCGTTTTTAATCAACTGGCACTTCACGCACTTGATCAGCCCGGAGTGCGGCTGTTTCTGTTCCAGCACTACCTTCTCCAGTACGATCGCCCGTGCCTGGGGCGCGCCTTCCAGCGGATCGAACCGTTCCTTGAGCTTCAATCTTCTCCGCTTGAACCGTTTGCCCAGCCACCGCTGGTGCTTGCGCTTCCGTTCCAGGTTGCGTCCCGCAAACTCTCCATTCATTCCCTTGCTTTTCTTAACCAAAACTTCACCTAAATGAAAAATTGCCCTATATAATGAGCATCCTATTATTGGACAAATAAGGCTTTAAAAGGATTGTTATCCTGGTTTCTGCATGAAAATCTATCTACTTCTTTTGGCTGCGCTCTTCGCTTTCGCATGCGTGCAAGGGGATTATCCTTTAAGCGATGAGGAATATATTGCCATTGCCGGTGAAACGGAAGAAGCGCAGGCATTTTTGGAAAAATATCCTGGTGCAACCGTTAGCGTTGAGCGAAGCGGATCGCTGGGGGTTGCCTATACTCTAGAAGATGCAGATAACCTTTTGCGATTAAAGGTTGGGATAGATCCTTCAAATAACGAAGTAGATAAATTCATTGTTCAGTGTTATGAAGGCGGTGCCGTAACCCCTTCACTAATACTAATGAGCGATGTTACGACTTACATACAAAATTCTGAATTAGGAAGGTGTTGATGGGCTTTAAAAGGATTGTTATCGGATTGCCCGGGTCCTTCTTCTTGGCGCGGTTGCCCGCGGTTTACGTACAGCTTCCCTGTATTTCGCTTTCATCTCTCCATCCATCCCGGCTTTCCTCGTCAGCTCCCTGATTATGGGAAACCAAACAGCAGGTTTTGGCAGTTGTCCGATAATTTAAGAAAACATCCCACGATCTATTTCTTATGCCATCCATTCGTGTTAATACCCTGCGCATTTCTCCCGCGGAATTAAAATCCGCCATGGGACGCTATGGCAAGGTGGAAACCGTTCCCTGGTACCCTTCGGCATTAATCGTGCAAGGCGAAAACCTGGCGAACACCCAGGAGTACCAGCTCGGCTATTTCTACCTGCAAAGCCTGGCAAGCATGCTGCCTGTTATCGCCTTAGATCCGCAGCCCGGCGAGCATATCCTCGATTTAGCTGCAGCCCCGGGAAGCAAGGCCACGCAGATTGCACAACATATGAAGAATAGCGGTATCCTCATCGCCAATGATGATGCGTACATGCGGCTAAAACCGCTGGGCGGACATATTGGTCGGTTGGGTATCCTGAACTGCGCGGTAACGGAATACGACGGAAGGAAACTCCCGTCTATCATGCATTTTCATCGCGTATTGCTGGACGCGCCCTGTTCCGGTTTAGGTTCGCGCTTCACCCACTCTCCGTATTCGCCCAATCGTCTCCGGCAAATGTGCAAACTGCAAAAACAGCTGCTCGTCCATGCATTTGATCTGCTGTTGCCTGGAGGGAGATTAATCTATTCTACATGCACTACAAGAAACGAGGAAAATGAAGAAGTGGTACAACGTCTGCTGGATAAACGAAGCGATGCCAAATTGGAAAAGCCCGGTTTGCCTGTTCCGCATACATATGGGCCAGGAGCAAGAATAGAGCTGGATGAATTCTTTTTCATTGCACAACTTACAAGAGGAGAATAATATGTTTGCACAATTTTTATTTGCACGGTTCGGCATTCAGCTGCCCGATGGGCTAATTTTTATTGAAAGAAAAAAGCACGTATACGTGGCCAAAAAGGAACTCGGGGGAGTATCCTATCCACGGCTGAACCGGGCCGGCATGATCGCCGGAAAAAAGGAAAGCATCTTCGGCCCGAAGCCCAGCCTGGATTTTGTCCTGACCTTTGGACATTTGGCCATAAAAAATACCCTACCGCTTTCGGATGATGAAATACGGAAATTCTACCAAAATGAAAAAATAAACATGGACAAAGAAGGATTGATTATCGTACAAAATGCACAGGGAAAAGGCGCAGCCCTGGGACATGGGAAAGACGGCTGGCTTACACCGTTGATTCCGAAGCAGCGTTTGGTTAAACTTTATAAAGATGCTTGATTTAAGCCTCTTATGCATATCCTACGCTATGTTGTATTTTTTCTTGCACTCATGGGCATGGGATTTGCGGCCACCTATATTGTCAATGGCAGTGGTGCAGCAGCATACTGCCTTAGTGGCGGTGCGCCCTACGCGCCCAATGGCACAATTCAGGATGCTATAGATTCTGCAAGTGGTGGCGATACCATTATCATATGCCGCAACGGCACGGGAAACTATTTGGAAAACGTAATAGTAAATAAATCAGTCAGCATATACGGCAACGAATCCTTTGTTTCCATTATTGCCGCCACTACATCGTTGCCGGTCTTTTCTATCAATGAAACCTTTGTCAATATGACCAATTTAACAGCCACCGGTGCTACCAGCTCCGCCGGTGTTCAGATTAACGCTACCTCTGGCAACGTCCGCATCTGGAATGTTAATGCCAGTGGCAACAGCTACGGGTTTCGATTGGTGGCGGCTTCGAGTAACAACTTGAGCAACAACACGGCCAACGGGAATTCCGCTGCCGGCATTTCCTTAGCCTCCGGCTCTGAAAATAACACGCTGGAGTACAACACCATCCAACATTCCACCAGCACCTATGCCATCCAACTATCCAGCAACCGAAACAACTTTACCTCCAACGTAGTCTACAATATAACGACCTATAGTATTTTCATCAACGGGCATAACAACACGTTCACTGGCAACACCTTCAACAATTCCTGGTATGGTCCGATACTGCAGAGTTCTGACGATAATATCTTCACCTCTAATACTATGGCCAATAATGAGAACGATGGAATCCAGATACAGGGAAGCGACAATAACAACATTTCCTCCAATACTATCCGGGGCAATTTTCAGATCGGCATAAACATCATCTCCGGTTCGATCAACAATCGGATATATTCCAACAGTATCATCAATCACACCAATGGCACGGCCTCGGGCATCTTCCTTCAAAGTATCAATGTTCTCAATCACATCTACGACAACCTGGTGATAGAAAACAACACGTATGGGATTTATCTTAACCAATCCAACTTAATCAACCTTACCGGAAACACCCTGACGCTCAACAGCTACGGCATTTACCTCAACGTTGCGCATCGGAATAACCTGACTTCCAACAACGCCAGCCGAAGCACCCAAGACGGCTTTACGCTGGTGGGCAGTGCGAACAACAGCCTGGTTCGTAACGTAGCCGAAAGCGACACCAGCAATGCATTTAGTCTCACTGCTCTTTCGGATGATAACAATCTCACCCTCAATAACGCCACCGGTAGCTCCGGCGACGGATTCAACCTAAGCCAAAGCGTTCGGAATGTCTTCTCCAGCAATCGTGCAAGCGGTAATCTGCGGGGGTTCACCGTTAGCAGCGACAACAATACGCTCACAGGCAATATGCTGTACAACAATTCCCAATACGGTATTTTCCTAAACAATTCCGATAATAATATCTCTTCCAATACCATCTACAATAATACCGATGCGGGTATTTACCTTACCGGCAGCAGTTCCTCTGGCAACCGTATCTTCTCCAATATCATCTACAATCACACCACTGGTTTTGCTTCCGGTATTTTCCTGGATGGTGTCAATGCGGTCAACCACATCTATAATCATGCTACGCTGGAAAACAACACCTATGGCATCTATGCTAATTTATCTAACCAAACGAATATCACCAGCAACACCGCAAGCAACAACCGCTATGGTTTTGCTTTTAGGGGCGGTACCGGAAATAACCTGACTTCCAATACGGCCAACAACAATTCCTGGGTCCAGTACCAGCTGGAAACGGGTGCAACCGCTACATTCACCGGCAACAACTTTGCGTACAATACCTCCTCCGGTGCGCTGGTATTCAACATCAGCGGCGGCAGTAGTTTAACTACCGTAAGCAGCTATAACATCACGACGGACCAGCTGAGCCTGAGCTTTTCCAATCTGGAGAACCTTTCTATGGTTACCAGTTTCATATCAGGTACCGGAGTGCAGGAGGACCGGTGCGGCAGTGCATCCTATTCCGCATGCCGGCTTGTTTCGGAATTGGTTAATTTCAGCGCCATAGGCACCGGCAGGGCGGATTCGGTAAGTGTGCACTATAATGCCAGCAAAACAGGCGGAGCAATCGGAGAAGATCAGATATACGTAGGCCAGTGGGGAGACGCCGGATGGAGCCAGCTGGGCAGAACCGGCATTGATACCGGAAGCAATTTTGTGACCTACGGGCCACTGACTTCGTTCAGCTATTATGGGGCGG
Organism: Candidatus Bilamarchaeaceae archaeon; assembly: GCA_035289085.1. Classification (GTDB taxonomy): domain Archaea; phylum Micrarchaeota; class Micrarchaeia; order Anstonellales; family Bilamarchaeaceae; genus DATDYG01. The sequence continues at coordinate 5,905 of DATDYG010000085.1, forward strand.
TTGGATTTGCGTCGGC
>DATDYG010000086.1:0-4591 GCA_035289085.1 Candidatus Bilamarchaeaceae archaeon
GGATTACTACATCGGTTATTGTATCCGGCGCCAGCGAGCCCGGCGCAGTGAGCGTTATGGTCACATCCCGTTCAACCGGTTGCGTTGGCGTTGCCCTTGCCGCCGGCGCGATGGGGTATCCAAATCCGTCGTATAAGCAGAATCCTACACACGGTCCTCCGCCGTATAACGGCTCGGCGGCAAATCCCCTGTTCGCGGATACGTCGTACACTTCGACACCGGCATCGTTGCTGTCCCCGGTATTCCGGACGGTTGTACGTATCGCTAACGTTTCCTCTGCTTCCATGCAGACAACATCCCCGCTTTCCGGGTCGCTGTCCGTATCGTCCGCGGAATACTGCCGGTCCTGCACTTCGAAGTTCAGCGTGCGCAATGGCAAATCAATCTCGTATTCCGGTGCATCGTCGCTGTTTTCCGCTGCGATTCTGTCAAAAATACCTTCTTCCTGATCACCGGCGCATGCCGGCGGCCGTACAACAGTCGTGCATCCATTCACGAAGAACTGCGCCCGTGCCTGGTAGTTTCCGTCCTCCAGATCGTACGTGTGCGTAAACGATGTCGTCGTAGGCGGATTGGTCAGCGCGGTGTATGTCCCGCCTCCGACCGAAGAACCGGTATTCCTGTTCAGCAGGCGCAGCTGGTGCTGGCCGTAGCATACCGTGCTTACATATCCCAGGCGGTTGCTGTAGGTTGCATCTATCGTCTCGTAGCTTACCCGTTGCGAAGTTAAAGATCCTTCATTGCCCCAACAGGATTCTTCGGGAATACAAATGGCTCCGCCCGTCTGCAATGCATCATAATCATCCTCGCTCCAGTGCACGTTCCGGTTCGTTGCCAAACCCTGCGAAGGAGGTATGCAAGTAAACGCATATGGATACAACGCGCTAAAACCCGAAGCCGCCCATTGCCCGTTTAACGAACTGCCCACTATGACGTCGCCCGGGCATACCACGGCATTGCTTTCTATGTTGCCGGTTGCGCCCTCGTCTCCTTGCAATACGTTACCCTCCGGATTCACGGTGACGCCATGGCCAAAGTCCAAATCGTTCGTTACGTGGAACTCCGGAAGGCTGGTATAAATCGTGTATAAATCTACAGTGTCCTGGGTAACGCCGCTGGCAGCCGCGGAAATAAGCGAAGTAAAAAACAATGTAAAGAGGGTAAGCTGAGCAAAGGAAATTTTTATTGCCCTTTTTTTACACATACCTATCACCCTGTTAAAATTTAGCTTCCAGGATCGTTGCAAACTGCCAGGGATTTTTCTCTCTTGTGCCCTCTATGGGCAGACCCACTCCTCCCAACTCCAAATCCCGCCGCGTTGCTTCTACGCCAAGGCTTACCTGTCTAAATATCCCTAAACGTCGGCCAAGCGCAATACTGCCTCCACCGCCTACTTCTTTTCCTTTTCCAATGGGTCCGCCTTCTTCTCCTCTCAGCGTTGCCCCGGGTATGCCTGCTTTGCCGTATACCAGTACGTGCAAGTACCGTCCTCCAGCCTGAAATTCTGCCCGTGGGCCGGCGCGGATGACGAGTGGCATCCGCTGGAGTTCGGGTGATTGATTCATCCACCACTTCAGATCGATCGCAAACATCAAGGGTATCGTCTCATTCGGTATCCCGATGCCCACCGTTCCTTCAAAACTGGTGGCCCCTACCGTTCCGCTTTGTCTTCCATGCACAATATCCACACCGAGTTTACCGGCCAGATAGATGGGCACCTCCCCGATGGGTTGTACTCTGCCACTGTATTCTACGCCTGTTAATTCTATCCTTCCAATCAGATTCGCTTTATTCAGATCGATTAATTCTTTTGGAACATGTTCCAGTGCCACACGCAGATGGATTTCCCGATATCTTCCAAAGGTGCGGGCAAGCGCCAGTCCAGCTTCACCACCCATACGCATTCTTTTCCTTTCATCCCCAAAACGAAATACATATTCCCCTCTTTCATTTTGGGCAACCCCCAATTGTTGCCGGCGCACCTCCACCGGCCATAGCGATGCATCGCCCCGTAACAGCAGCGGCGTATCACCGAGTTGCCATTCTTTTTCGCCGTTAATTACTACTGCAACCTGCGTATCCTGCCGGCTCACTCCGGCTGCAATATCCTCGAAATTCTGCAGCATGCTATCCGTCCAAGCAGATTGCTGGGCAATATTGGTCGTATCAATGAATCGTCCCTGGGAAATCAGCTTCCTCCACTGGGCCGCTTGAGCTGTTGTCATTCCTAGTGCATCCCGCAGTTGCTCATTCGTTATGCCATTCTCATTCAATATACCGGTAATCTGCCGGCCGTATTCCGCCGCAGCCGTGGAATTACCCTGCCCCTGGGCTACCGCTCCTCTGGAAAACAACGGCCGAATTTGATCAGCTACCTTCTTCCCTCCGATTATACTTTCAAATCGGGGATAAAACCGGATATCTATTTCCTGTACCTGCCAGCTGGATGTGCCTTCGGGTAAACGGGGGAAACTGGTAAGATATTGAATATCGGCCGAAAACGGCTGCCGGCTGCGGACGCGGCCCGTTGTTCTTTTTGGGACCATTCTGGTGGAGGGTTTTAATGTTCCAAACCCTGCCTGCTCATGGAGGTTGGTATTGTCCCTTCCATCGATCGCGGCCAGCTGGTTCCGGATGTCTATCATATGGAAACGGTAATTGGCCTGGATGCTCGGGACCTTAATGTCATTCCCCATCTTCCATTTATTGTAGATCTGTTTGATCTCCAGCACATGCCTTGCCGGATCCCTCCTTATCTCTGCCAGCTGTCGTTCTACCTGTTGCAGGTCTCCTAAATTAACCATTTCAGCCATTTCTTCACCTTCTGCATGCGTATCCGGTTGCGCCATTGCAACACTCGGTATCCATACGCTGTTCAGCATTAAAAGGGTTGCTGCCCTTCGTACCCACGTTCCCAGCGGTGAAACCTTTCGCAGGCGAAAGCTGCGTTGGGGGGATCTTAATTGTGTCGTCATTCCAATCATCTGGCATTGGGCGATGGCTGCACATCAAAATCAACTACAAACTTGTCGTCGCCTTCGCCTTTCACGCTTTCGGCAGGCCTAACGTTAAAGACCAACGTACCGCTTTTTATCTGGCTTCGTTTAAGGATCTCCGGACCGCTTTCCAGGGCCCATACGTAGGACCGGTATGGCATATTATTTTCTGTTATCTCCGCATCATGCAGGTGGTAGCTCTGGCCTGGGCGATGCCCTTCTTCATGGTATGTCATCAATACCGTGGGCGTTACCTTGTCTTTCCGTGCCTGGGCCGCATCCAAAATCTTTCCATCCGAGGTTAAATAGACATATACATTCCCGTCGTTTAGCCATGCCACGTTTTCTACCTTTTCGTTGGCCAGCAGATCCTCCGGTGCGGTGCGGGGCAGTACGATGTACGTTTCATTTTTCATTGTTTCCCTGTAGATGCTGTATTGCACCAGCGTATCGTTGTAACTAAAGAGCTTGTCAATGGATTCGCTTACCTGGGGTCCGCAGGAACAGGCTAGCATATTGGACGGGTGTTGACCTACCAACGGCCTTTCCTTTGTCATATCCACTACATTTACCGTTACTTCTCGCTGCACTTCCCCTCCCCCTCCTATGACGATGGGCTCACCCAACAACTTACGAACATAGTCATCAATGTCATCCCTTAATTTTTCCATTTCTTCTGTGGCACGGCGCACGTCTCCCTGCATCTGTTCTTCCGTGCCTGTAACATGCCGTTCAGATAGTTCAACATAACGGGTTTCTTTCCGAATCTGGGTTAATCTTTCCTTAAATGCATCTACAGCCTGCTGTACCTCGGCGGCTCTTTCCAGCAGCTTTTCTTTCACCGCTTTCGGATGGGTCTGTGCAGCATTTTTTCTGGATGTAGCATTATCCTGAATGGCTGCCAACCCCTTTTCCAAATACTTTTCGATAGGCAATAAAATGTTCAGGGACGGAATCTGCCAAGGCTCTGCTCTCTCCCCGGTTTCCCTTCTTGCGGCTTCAATCCCTGCAGCTATTTCCCCTGGTCTTTCTTCACCGGTTGCGCGCGCCTTTTTCTCGGCCTTTTTAAAATCGGTTGGCGGTTCTTCAACTGAAGGCCTCACCTCCTCCGCTGGTGCGGGCGCTTCCTGCTTTTTCGTCTCTATTTTTCCGGCTTCTTCTGCCGCCTTTTGTGCAGGCACCGAAACTACGGCTACAACCGCTGCGCTGAGGCCAGAGGTCGCGGCAGCGGTTTGCGCATCCGCGGCTTCCCGGCTTTCCTTCAGCCATGCATGCACGGCCTGCGCGGTTGCCAGGTTGTACTTTCCCTTTCTTTCCTTGAGTATCCCAAACGGGCCCATCTCCGGAACTACGATGTCGCTCTCCTGCAGTTTTCCAGCGGCTATCAGCCTGTCCTGCAGTTCCGCAACGGCATCGCGCACGTTCCGGTGTCTTTCAACCAGATTCTGTTTTGCCAAATAATCCATAAGCGGTTTTACTTCATTATCAAAAGCAATGGCAGCCGGTCCCATCTCATCATCGCTCTTCTGCACGGAAGCCTCTAATCGGGCTGCATAGGATTCCGCATTTTCCGGGCTTCTCAAAACCAGCGCCAA
>DATDYG010000087.1:0-16540 GCA_035289085.1 Candidatus Bilamarchaeaceae archaeon
ATTTATAAGATTTGGTAGAGGAAGTGAATGAAAGGGAGGAGAGAATGGGGAATGATTCTGCGCAGATAGAAAGGAGAGGCAAATATCTCAAGATTCCTACAAAACGTGCAGGCGGCACTCGAGGAAGGGAGTATTGGAACGAAACAAGAATACAAAGGATACGAGAAATGGCGATTTCTGGAAATTTTGATTCTCCTGAAGAAGCGCTGGCCAAATTTGCACCTCTGCACGATGATAAACCTGAGGCGCCTTATACCCAAGAAGAACGACTGATCGTAGTGCCGCAATCTGCACCATTTAATGGAAGCGTAGATTTGACAACGTTGCTCGCTCCATCCCTGGAACTGGCCCAACCCACTATTATGGGAGAATATTCCTGTGGAGCCACCACACCGGAAGAGCACATAGCCGCGGCACGCACCGCGGATGCATTGAGATTGTTGTTTGGTATTGGAGAAGGAGGCTGGTACCCGGGCATACGCCACCACACCCGCATCATGGTGCAGGTGGCCAGCGGCGTATTTGGGATAACCGGTGAAATACTGCAGAATGCCGCAGCGATATCCGTGAAGATGGCGCAATCGGCAAAACCGGGTGCCGGCGGCCATGTGAAGGGCCATAAGATTACGGTAGAGATGGCAGCAACACGCGGCATGCCCATGGGCATTGATTACATTTCCGATGCGAACAGGATATTTTCGATTGAAGAAGTCCGGCAAATCGTGCATTCTGTGCGGAAGGCGTCCGGGGGTAAACCGGTGTTCATTAAATGCGCAGCAACACATGACCTGGCAGCGATTGTAGCCGGTGCCATTGAAGCAGGGGCAGACGGCGTAATCATTGATGGAAGAGGGGGAGGAACAGGAGCGGCACCCATGATTCTGCGAAACCGTACCTGCATGCCGATTGAGCTGGCAGTAGCACAAGCACATAGGATACGACATGAGAAAGGCGCGGAAAACTTCAGGATCATCGCCGCAGGAAGAGTGGATTTACCCCGAAAAGCATTCAAGCTTCATTTGCTGGGAGCGGATGCGGTGATGCTGGCTACGGCCGCATTGGTTTCTACTGGTTGTATCATGGTGCACCAATGCCATGTTAAATGCCCGCCCCTGGTAGCCACTGCGCATGCCGGCAAAAACGGACGGCCGGAAATGCGCCTGGATCCGGAGTGGGCAACGCACGTGCTGACGAGTTTTATGAAAACATTCGGCGAGGCCGAGGCCCGCTATGCTGCATGGGCAGGATTTTCCAGAATACGGGATGCGATAGGAAGAAAAGATTTGTTGCGCGGGATTGCACTGGACCCGGAACTAGGGGTGGAAGCCTTAACCGGTTATGCGGATGTAGAAGCAGAAATGCAGGCATTGTGGAAGCAGGATATAGCCGATCCGTTCTATCCATGGCAGCGGAAACATGAAGCATATCTGGCAGCTAGCGGAACCATTGAAATCGGGAGTATGGGACGGACAACGGATCTGGACCCGCCCAGATCCTTTCTGGACGGATTGATGATTGAAGGACGACATGTAGTCGGTCCTTCGTACGATGTGTACCGGGATATGGTCGAGACGACGACGATGCTGCCTGGGAAAGTCCGGTTGGACATCCCACTGCTCATTGCGCCTTCTGGCAAAGAAAGTGCGATTGAAATGCTCCAGGCCGCAGCGAGCCGACGTACGGCTGTTTTTCTTTCCGATGAGACCGCAGAACAGCTGATAAGGGATGCCGCTACGAAAAAAGAGGTGTTGTCCAGAGCAGAAAATATACTGCTCGATGTATCGCGTATTGATGGTAGCCGGTTCGGGGAACAGATGATGGATGAGGACCTTGGGTTTGTCCGGAACGTGGCGGGTATCGTTGTTCCACAGGCACTGGCCACCAACATGTTTGTACGCCACATACGGACCTACACCGACCGGCCGGTATACGCAAGAATAGCAGCCACTGGGAATATAGAAAGAGATGTTGTTCATGCCGCCCGGAATGGCGTAAAGGGAATAATCATAGAGGGGAGTTTGGGCATACGGCAATTTGAGTTGGGCAGCGATACGCCGCTGCCACTGGAAATTGCAGTTCCGCTGGCCGATGAGGCATTGCTTACCCATGCCCAACAGGGAAAGATCCTACGACCGCAAGTGGCATTGCTCGCTCAGGGGAATATCCGGGGACCGGATGACCTGTATATGCTTTGTGCACTGGGTGCCAATAGTGTAATAGGTACAGGGTTGGGTGCAAAGAACGGGGATCAGCTGAAAGAGATTGAAATGCTACTAAATGGATATAAGCTGGAGATGCAGGTCAACATGGGTGCGGGCGGCGCCAGTATGATGTCCAGTGTTGTAGGCAACCGGGATTTGCTGCGGGCAGATGAGATGCCACGCACCATACGCGAGTGGATGGGCGTGGAGTTTATGGGGGAATGAAATGCCATCGCTACGCCATCCGCAGATAAAAAAAGATCCAGCGGCATGCGCCATCTTTGGAGCGATTGCATTGAGAAGCGGGCGGGGAGCGGTCTATGCCCAACAAGCCAGAGATGCCATCGCAGAGGTGCAATGGGACAGGGGGGGTGGAATGGGGAACGGGATTCTTCTCAGCCACCCTTCCCATCAACAAAACGGTGATGGACACTACCATATGGAGATACTTGCCACTGATAGAGAAACGTTTGAAAAAGGAGCCATGCTGTTGGATACCTATGGAGATGTGCAACGCGTTGGAGAATGGAAAGCGCTGCATGGCGGAGAGGGAAGAGGGATATGGAGCGCGCCGTTTATATCTGATGATCTGCGGGTAACACGGGCGGTGGTGGAATTGAATGGCCAGTTTTCACCGGCCGAGCTGCGCATCATTTCTTCCGGGAAGCACCAATTGCTGATAAAGGATCTGGATCCGTTAACGGATTTGGTTGATCGCTATGGATTGGATGAGGTGAGCGCGCGGGCCGTCCTTGCCCACACGCGTTATCCCACGGGTGCCGGGCCGCTGGCTTCCCGTGCCCATCCGCATACCTTTGGCGATATAGGAATGGTTTTCAACGGCGATGTGAAATCTTATATCGGCAACCGGCGGAGGGCAGAGGCCATACTGGCGGAAGGGCTTTATCCGCTGTTTGAGGGAGATGAGGCACTGGAGGATTTCATCCCCGTTTTGAGAAGGAGCTGGGTGGGCAGCGATGCCGAGGTGATTGCCGCACCGTTTTACTTTTTATTAAAATCCGGCTTGTCCATCCCATCGGTCGTTAGCACGTTGGTACCGCCGTTTGACAACTATATGGCCACGCTGGACAGATCCGGATTTGAACGGGACAAGCTAAGAAGAATGCTAACAGACTATAGTGGAATGCAATTGGACGGACCGGTAGCTGTGATCGTGCTGGTAACCACCGATGACGATGTCCAGCTGCTCGCGTTTCGGGACAGGAACGAATTCCGGCCATTGCGGATCATGTACGACCGGGAGAATGGAATGGTGTATGCGGGAAGTGAGGACCGACAGCTGGAACGGGCATCCGGAAGGAGGATAACCGATACGCGCATTGAATCCTATGCATTGGATTCCGGGCAGTTCCTGTGGGTTTCTTCGAATGAGGGTGTCCTGGAATCCGGGCGGACGAGACGGCCGATGACGGTTACGTTGCATTCACCCAAGCCGAACGGGAAAACAGTGGTAGAAGCACGAGGTGAGCCGCACCTGTTTGCCGGGGATATTACGAATGAGCATCGCACGATAAGCGGGCTGGCCGGCAACTGCACCGGCGCGTATACGATGGGAGGGGTATACGAGATATTGGGTTCCGTACAGGCCAATGCCTTTGAGTCCAGCCGGGCCGAGGGGATCATCGTCCACCGCCATGTGGACATGATGTTTGCCAACGCATTCCAGGGAGGATTTGCATACGTACGCGGCAGCGGGGATTCAAGGTGTTTCCAGCAGCTGCGGCATTCCCAACAGGACAAACCGCCCCCGGTGGCGATCGTAGGGGAACGCATCGGCACGTACGGATTCAAGATGATCGCGGGGGGTGTAGGCATAGTGGCGGGCATCGGCGAAATAGGACATGAGGAGGAGATGCAGCCGCTGGTCGGACGGTTTTTAGCTACGGGTATGATGAGCGGAACGGTTTACGTGCGGGGGAAGGTACCGCGGGAGTATATCGGTCGGCCGCCTTCGGCCCGAAGAATGATGGCGATAAGAAAAGAACTGGTAAGGGAAGGCGTAATAACAAGAGAGCAGGAACAGGCATTATATGACCGGCTGCTGGATTTGCCGTATATGGAAGAAGTGTTGGGGGGAAATACAGAAGCGATAGGCCGTCTTGCACAGGCGTTTTATCCCCCGCACCAAAAACCATTCGTAGTAGAGTATCGGCTACTGAATGAAGACGATCGTGCCATCATGGATCCGCATTTTGCGCGGTTTGGTGAAATATTTGAGCTGGATGAAACGGTTTTGGAAGCGTTGAAAACTTCACCGTATACCGTTGTCCGATTGAAAGAATGATTATTTCTTTAAAATCTGCACAATGTCGCCGTCTTGCAAAACATGCTGCAAGCCCACGCGCTGGCCGGGGTGCTTCACGCTTTTTCCCCAGACTAAGGCATATTTGAATTCCTTTTTCAAATCACGATGCAGCCGTTCACAAACATCTGCAATTCTGGAGCCTGAGCGGATGATTAGCGGCTCTTCCAGGTCGGCAGCTTCGCCTTTTCTTTTGGTATAAATTTTAATCAGGTTTAATGCCTGGAATATTCTCTCTTTCAATTTATCAATACCAACATTCCTCTCTGCCGAGACAGGAAGGTAAGAAACAGGAAAGGAAATTTTTCTATTTCTTAATAAATCAATTTTATTCACTACAACTATTGCCGGAAGGTAAACGCGATTTCCTTCCAAAACATCAATCAATCCATCTAAGCCTGCATCTGTTCGAAAAACAATATTCGCATTGTAAATTCCATATTCATTTAATGCGGCTGAAATCTCCCGCTCGCTTATTTTTGTTAATTTGACCGTGCGCTCTATGTTGATTCCACCACGAATATTTTTTGAAATATTTATATCCGGTTTCTGCTTATTCAATCTGATTCCAAATCCTTCAAGCTCGCCTGCGGTTATATCATACTGCCTAGGATATGCAGCGTCTATCAAGATCAGAATCAGATCAGAACTTCGAGCTACCGCTATTACTTCCCTGCCCCTGCCACGGCCTTCCTTGGCACCTTCTATTATTCCCGGTAAATCCAAAACCTGGATTCTGGCACCGCCGTATTCCATTATTCCAGGAATGCATTTCAATGTTGTAAATGCATAGGCTGCGATCTTGCTTTCTGCATTTGTTATTTTTGTCAGCAACGTGGATTTCCCAACGCTTGGCAAGCCTATTATAGCAACCGTTGCATCCCCGCTTTTTCTTACATCAAAGCCTTCCTTGCTTCCGCCTGATTTTTTTGGAGAAAGCAATTCCCTTCTCAATTTAGCAAGTTTCGCTTTCAATACACCCAGATGATATTCCGTAGCCTTGTTCTTCTGGGTGCGGTGCATCTCCTCTTGTATTTCCCTGATCCGTTCCTGAATACCCATAAAAATTCACCGTTGAATTTTTAGACTTGGAATGCTTTTATTCCAAGCTGATACTAATCAATTCGTCAACAAATACTTGCGCAGCTCTTTTTTTCTTTGCCGGTAATCCGGCATTGCTTTTTCCACAAGGTTCCAGAAGTGCTTGGAATGATTGCGAATCTTCGTATGGGCCAGTTCGTGGACAATAACATACTCCAGCAGCTCTTCCGGCAGGAACAGCAATGCGAAATTGATGCTGATGTTGTTTTTGGGTGAGCAGCTCCCCCAGTTGCTGAGGTTGCCCTTGATGCGTATTTTGCCGACAGGCGACCGGAAGTGGATGGCATTCAGTTCATGCATCCTGCCCGTAATCCGGGGAAGCGCTTCGTGGGCCATCCTTTTCTTTTCTTCATCGCCAATTTCCGGTACGGGATAAAGCAGTTTTGTTTTTTGCAGTCGTTTCATTATCCGCCTTTCCAGCCGTTCCGCCGCTTTCTGCCTTTCGGTGTCCGGCCAATGGCGGGGCAGCTTGATGGCAATGGAATTCTTGCCTATGCTGGCCACTGCGTGCCGGTTATCGCTGTCGAAATACTGGATGACGTAGTCCTGGCCGTTGATGGAAAAGAGTTTCATATCAGTACTCTTCTATTTCGACCGCTTCTACAGAAAGGACAACTGTTTCTTCAAATGCAGTTGGCATTACGGATATTGCGTATTCACTGGGCCAGGTCCGGTGGAAGTAGACGCGGCTTATAACAGTCCGCTGGTCGTCCCATATCTCGATGATGAAGCTTTTCCGTTCCAGGTTTCCGGAAGCCGTCTGCGCTCTCCAGGATTCCAGGCTGCGCTCCCCCATTTTCACGCGGCTTTTGATCACCACGTCTCTGGGGGAAGAGGCGGGATAATCGCCCATGAAAAGATCTGCCCAGTTTTCCGGATCGGCGGTTTCACCTGGACGTAGAACGACGCCGATTTGATCATAGGTATAAGTTTCGCCATCGATCCAAAACCTGAAACTGCCAGCGCCTGGCTCAAGATATAAGATGGAACCGTCTATCCCATCCAACGCCTCGGCTTCGGAAACGGCGGATTCCGTTTCATCCAGTTCCTCTAATTCTTCGAGAACGGCCTCGTCGGGCCTGGCCCTAAACTCGCCCCAGGGGCTTTCCAGTATGCAACCGGAAAGGAAAACAGCGAGCAATGCAAATGCTAGTAGCTTTTTCATAGATTACACCGGCGGTGCAGTGATATCGGTATCCCGCTCAGATGCATAGTTGATCTGGAAGGTGTATTGCACGCTTCCATCGGATCGGGGCTCGCGGGTGAGTGGAACAACACGATAGAGCTTCCAGGATTCTATCCGGTATCGCCTGCCATCCTGGATATTCAATAATGCATCCTTCTCACCCCCATTTTCAAACCACGCATCCAGATCGCGGTTAGGGGTAGTCGTCACAACAGAAAAATCCGAATAGGAGGTGAGGCCCGGGCTTTTGGTATAGCTGCCGGCCTGCCTATGTTCAACAACTTCCGTGACAGAATGCAATGCAACATCGCTTTCCACAGGGATGTTCTCCCCGTCCACCCAAAAACTCACCGTAAACGGCCCATCGGGGTAATAGACATAAATGCCGGTGGAGCCGAACAACAGGAGGAATATGGCAAGCAACCACACATTGCGCATGGTAACCGTTCACCCTCTTTATTTAAAATAGTATTCGTGCGCGAGATTAGCATGACAGATAAAGCACAGCTTCGCAGAGAAACGCTTGCAAAAAGGGATGCATTAAGCGAGCGAAAGGAAAAAAGCGGGATTATAAAGAATAGATTATTCGCGCTTGATGAAATCAAAAATGCAAAATGCATCGCTTTTTATATTACCAAAGGAAGCGAGGTGGATACGCGAAGCATGATGGATGAAGCAATAAACAAAGGAAAAACAGTTTTAGTTCCACACACAGAAGAAGAAATTAAATTAGTGAAATTTACATCCTGGAATGATTTGAAGCCGGGAAAATTTGGTATTTTGGAACCACGAACAAAAATAAAAAGGCAAAAATCTCCAGATGTGGTGATTGTTCCGGGTGTTGCCTTTGATTTGCAGGGTTATCGCATCGGCTATGGAAAGGGATACTATGATAGGCTTTTAAAAAAGCTAAAAGCAAAAAGAATAGGTATATGTTTTGACATCCAAATTATTGAAAAGATACCAAAACATGGGCATGATGAAAGATTGGATTCGGTTATAACAGAGAAACGCATGGTGAAATAATGGTAAATGTTGAAAGGGTTAAGCAAGTTTCCATGGAGATAACAACGGAATTCAGGGAAAGATTGGTTTTACTGATGACCACGGCATTCGGTGTTGTGGCTGCATTATTCTGGCAGGATGCTATAAGGGATATGATCAATGCATTCGTACCGCCAGGCGAAGGATGGCAGTATGAACTAATTATCGCGATTTTGATAACATTTCTGGCTGTGTTAAGCCTTTACATATTAACAAAATTTGGGAGGAAGTGAGAATAAAATGAAAATCTCAATCGCAGTGCTTGCATCAGGAAGGGGAAGCAATTTCCAGGCACTGATAGATGGCGTAGCTACAGGCAAAGTTAATGCAGAAATCAAGGTGCTGATCACCGATAACCCGGCCGCCCAGGCCATTGAACGGGCGAAAAAGGCTGGAACCCCTGTAGAGATTGTGCAAAGTAAGGATTTTACGGATAGGGAAAGCATGGATGGGAGGATTCTGGAATTGCTGCGGAGATACAAAGTGGAACTCGTAGTACTGGCCGGCTATATGAAGATCATCCAATCCAAAAAACTGCTGGATGCGTATAAACATAAAATAATCAATATCCATCCATCGCTGTTGCCGGCCTTTGCAGGTACCACGCATGCGCAAAAGGATGCATTCGAGTATGGGGTGAAGATTTCCGGATTGACTATCCACTTCGTTACTGCGGACCTGGACCACGGACCGATCATCTACCAGGAGGCGGTGGATATAAGCGATTGCACGGATGAGGATGAGGTAATGCAGAAGATTCTCCAGCGGGAACATGCCGCATACAAAAAGGTGGTGGATTCGTTTGCGAAAGGAAGATATATAATTGATGGAAGGAAAACAAGATATGAGAAATACTAATGTGATGCTGCGACAGCAACGGCAATTTTTTCAGCTTTTTTTATACGATGCGCTTGTTCTAGATCAATAAGCTGAGAGGCTAATAATAGATCGAACCTGGTGGCAAGCATCGCGATGTTGAACTAATGAAACCTGGAACCGCGCGATGAAGCAAAAGAAGAGTTTGATAAATTAGTGCGGGAAAACATAATTATCTTAAAGCCAGCTGGATATGGTCTTCATTGTTCCTTAAATCCGAGTCGGGTTTTTGATGTGAAAAAAGAACTCGGCCTCTTTTAGGAGATATTTATGCTTTCAATCATCATTCCAACCTTAAACGAAGAAAGATTCATGCAGCCGCTGCTGAAAAGCCTGGTGCCCCAGCTGGAGAAAGGCGATGAGATTATTATTGTGGACAGCCATAGCAACGACCGTACCGTGGCCATCGCAAGGAAATACCGCTGCCGGGTGGTTTCCATGCCCCGGAAAGGCATCGCCGCAGCGAAAAACAAGGGGGCAAGGAAAGCAAAAAATAGCATTGTTGCGTTTTTAGATGCGGACTGTGTGGTGAGCAAACGCTGGCTGGAAAAGATAAAAAAGCATTTCAAAACCGGCAAGTTCAAGGCCGTGGCCGGGTTGGACCTTTATCGCGCACATTCGAAAAAACGGCAGTCCATGTATAATACCTATTCCAAATCGTTATACCATGCCGCGCGCACGTTCCACCGGCTGGGCGGAAAGGCCTGGCTGCCGGCGAACAACTGCGCGATAGAGAAAAGGCTGTTTTTGAAAATCGGCGGCTACCGCAATGTGGTATGTGAGGATGCGGAATTCATGAAGCGGTTTCCGCGAACTGCCAAAGTCTGTTATGACCCATCCATGGTGGTGCGCCTGTCCGACCGGCGGTTCAGGCAACACGGATTTGGGAAAACGCTGGCACTATGGCTCGTCGCGGATGTCAAAGGCTGGATGGGCAATGGCATCCATGCCAAAAAATACCAAAAAATAGGGTAAGCCTATTCTTCGGCCAGCACCGGTCCGCTCACCACGGCATGCGTCTGCCGCGCGATATCCGGACGCACATCATCGACAAAGTTGTACCAGATGACGAAACTCCCCCGGAAATCGTTGCCGGAGGAGAGCTGGAGCTTGTTGCCGCGGCTATCCGTGCATCCTACGTCAAATATATGCGTTCCGCCAGCGGAAATAGAAGCGCTATCCGGTATGGCATCTTCGCCGCTGATATCGCCGATGGCCCCGCTGGTACATAATACCCCGTGCACGTTGATGGACTTGCCCTGGCCGTTAAAGACGTTGATCGCCAGATAGACCTGGTCTTCGCCTGCCGGAATGTAGATTGTCGGACGGAGATCCGAACAGGTGAATCCGGCCTGCGCGAATATGCAGCTTTCGGGTGCCCGCAGGAACTGCGGCAAATAGAACAACAGAATGGCTAAAACCACTACAATGATCAGGATCGCCCACCCATACGTCATTAAATATTCCATGGCAGCCTGTCCGCGGCGGATGCCAGCAGCGGAAGAATTCCGCTCAATCGCCGCTTGTCCGCGCAAATTTCCTCTTTTGTTTTCAAACATTTTCATATCATACACCTCCTAAACCGCTGAAGAAGCTGGAGAGGAACGAATCGGTGATGAAGAACACCAGGTAGGCAAGGACAAGGACGAACGGGAAATACTTGATTCCTTCGTTCTTGCTGCCGCGGCGGATGACGCCCACGATGAACGAGGAGAAGAGCGCTGTAATGAAGATCGTGGCAATACTGAAGTAGAAGAACTCGCTGGAAGTGATCGCCGGCTCCGCCAACGTGAAGGAGCTGGTGCCAAAGAGCGAGCTGGTGGGGGTGGAGGTCGGCAGGCCGATGCCCCGGAATTCAAATACACGGATCAGCTTTCCGGCAACCGCAAACAGGAATGGCGTGCCCGCCACGCCGGCAAACAGCACGAATATCTCATAGAGCACCAGCGAAGCGGCGACTTCCTTTTTCATGATGTTGGTATCCCGCACATCGCTGGCCGTGCTTTCCAATACTTCGGAAATTTCCCCTCCCGTCGCCGAGGCCTGTTTAACGAGCGTGATCGTCCGGGAAAATACCTTGGAATCGAACCGTTTCGCCAGTGTGTCCAGCGCGTCCTCCAGCGATTCCCCGCTGAAACTCCGCTTGATGAATGTTCGCACCTCTATGCTCAGCAACCCGAATTCCGGCTTGGCTGCGTACCACATCCCCTGGTCCAGCGGCATGCCAGCTTTTACGTTGGAGGAAACCAATAACAGAAAGTCCGGTAGCGCTTGCTCCAATGCATTCCGCCGCGTATCGCTCTTGACGATGAGCAGGGAGGAAAGGATGAGAGTGACGGTGATATAGCTCACAATCAGAGAAAACAGATAAACAACAAACACCGTAAGCCCGGAAATGCCCAGATAGGGATTGAGGAGGGTAAATACCGCTCCATGATCCAGTGCAACGGCAGCCAGGGCAACGGAAAGCAGCAGGATGACCATTAACAGCAGACCGGCAAAGGCCTCGGGCGGCATGTCCAGGCCCGCCATGGCGAGTCGGCTGTCCATCTGGCGCATCCGTGTCCGGGAAAGGAACATCCGTCCGAACGATTCAAATATACCTTGCATAGTCTTTCCTCATAACAGATATTTGGGTCTGGATGTCTCGATGATCCCCAGAAATAAAAACTGAATGATCGTGATCGCGGCAAACACCAGCCCCAGGATGAAAGGGGTGATGCCGAACAGTCCGCCGCTGGCAAAGGAAAAGAGAACGGTCAAAATGACGACACCGATAGAGGGTAGGATGATCCCCAGCACCATGAAAAACATCACAAGCGGTGTCAGCTTCTGCCCGTATTCTTTGAGCTGGATCATCTGTTCCTTCGCAATCTGGTCGGTCACCACTTCTATCGCATCCGCCAGGTTAGCACCGGAAGACAGCGAATTGGCGATCTGCATGATCAGACGGACGAAGTAGGTCGAAGGGCTGCTCTGGGCCACTTCCCGCATGGCCTGGGAGAGCGGCGTGCCCAAGCTTACCTTCTCCACTACTTTGTTGAATTCCTCGCTCACCGCGCCATAGCCGCGGGTCAATCCCACCATGGCATCAAATAACGGCATGCCGGATTTAAGCGCGATCAGCAGGTGCCTGCCAGCAAACAGCACCTCGTAGTCCAGCTCCCGGCGGCGCCGGATGACAACCGCATTGGGATAGAGCAGGAGGTATTCAAATACGACCAGCAGGTAGATCAGGGCCAATGGAAGGAGGAAGAGCAGGGAAATGCCGTTCTGGTAAAAGAACATCCCCGTGAGGATAAGGAGGGCCACGGTGACGAAAAAAGAGCTGCCGATGACCTGTTCCATGAAAGTGATCGGTTCCTTTACGATGCCCGCCAGCAGCAGGCGCTTTTTCAGCGTAGGAAAATAAGGGGAAAGCGCCTCGGCCACATGGGTCAAAACGCCTCGTCGGGTACGCGGGTAGGATGGGGCTGCCACTAATCTTCACCTTCTATCGAGCCGAAGAACTTTCTAATCGCATCATCACTTAAACCTTTCTCCTGAGCCAGCCTGGTTTTGGCGTACAGCAACGCCTCGGGCTTGGACAGGTGGTGGCGCTCGTAGCGTTTGTAGAGTTCCGGATCCCTGGAATGGAGGGAATAGAGCAGTGTTCCCTCATCCATCTCGTTGATTTCAAACAGGGCGATCTGCACCTTGTCCTTTTTCGTTTTTTCCTTTTCCGTCTGGAATACGTCCTGCCCGATCTTCTGGATGCGCGCATCGATCGATTTGGCGGTGTTCTGCTCCAGGCGCCTGAATTCGCGTACGTACCGCTCCTCCAGCGCAGTGGAACGCTCTGCAATGCGCGCAAGGGTTTTTTTGTCCTTGGTGGCATCCCGCATCTTTTCGAGTTCCTCGTGGTGCCTCCCCGCGATCGCACGGGCCTTTTCCTGGATGTCTGCAGGCATCTTTTCGCTGAGCTGGGTAAGCTCGAACACAAACGTTTCGTATAGTTTTTTGCGGGCTTCGGTGTCCCCTTCGCCGGCGCCCTCCAGCTTCTGGTAGAAGCGGTTTTTGGCATCTTCCACGGCCTGCTGGTACTGGGCGGCTATGGTATTTTTCAGATTCGTCAGCTGTTCCGTTTGCGTGGATTCCATCGTCGTAAGCATGGGGGAAGTGAAGTCCTTGATCGTTTTAGTTCGTCGCTTGCCCAGTTCCTGCAGCATGTTTTTGAGGGTTGCGATCTCGGTTTTGATCTGCTCCCTGCGGCGGGTGCTTTTTTCCTTGAACAGTTCCTTCGTAAGATCCAGCATTTTTTTCTTTACCGTGGCCTCGTCTATTTTGCCGCCCCATTCGTGGGCAAAGCTTTTCTGGACTTCTTCGTAGCGGTCGGACGGCGCAGGAGCCGGGGGAAGCGGGATTTCCTTCTTTTCCACGGGTTTTTCCAGGGGGGCAGGAACTGCAGGCAGCGCAGGGGCCGGGGGAACCGGAGCCGCGGCGGGTTTTTCCCAGGGCTTTTCTTCTGTTTTTTCAAATGTCAGTTCTGGAGCAACCGGGGGTTTTTCCTTGGGTTCCCCGAATTTTAGCTCGGGAGGCGCGGCAGGGGGAGGTGCGGGTGCCACCAGTTCTTTCTCCAGTTCCTCGATGGCCTCGGTGCGCAACTTTTTCATCTCGGTTTCCGCTTCTGTTACGCGCGTAGACGGCTTGGACGGAGGCGCGGTTGTTTTTCCGAAAATTTCCAGTTGGGAGGTCTTGATCACCTTTTGGATTTTTTCATACTGGTGGACCAGGTCATCGATCGTACGCTCTTCGATATCAGATGGGTAGAGGTCCAGGTCTGCGGGCACGTCCACCCTGCCTTTGTAAAGAATATGCTCCGACGCATTTTTTTCAATGCCTTTTACCCGGTCTACTCCTTCGCTAAAGTCCATATTTTTCCCTCTAGCTGGGCGACCAATCGGCGCCTTTTTTCGCTTTTCCGATGATAAAGTCGGGATCCATGTAATAGGAAGAAACGATGTGGCCCACCACGTCCACATCCTCGTAGCCCTTTTTAACCATCCAGTCCAGTATCTGCATCTTTTCCTGCACGTCGCTCTCGATCTCCCCGTCATCCATGCCCGCGTGAAGCGCCAGCAGCTCGGTTAGTTTGTTCATCTTTCCTACGCCTTTCACCCGGTCGTTTCGGATATCCCAGCGGTAAAGGGTATTGATCTTGCCGTTTTTCAGGACCTCGGTAAATTCAAAGGTACGGCGAATGTTGAAGCGGCGGTGCCGGAACTGCACGACCATCCCGGCCAATACATCCAGCATCTGTTCCGGCAGATCAATCGGAGGATTGGTTAAACGGGAAACTGCCTGCTCGGCGGTATCCGCGTGCAACGTTGCATATACGCTGTGGCCGGTGTGCATAGCCTCGAAAAGGATCTCGGCCTCCCGCTTTCTCCGGATTTCTCCGACAAGAATGCGGTCGGGCCGCTGGCGTAAAGCATTCACCATCAGGTCCAGCAGGGTGACCTCCCCTTTGCCTTCGGGGTTGGGTTCCCTGACCACCATGGGCACCCATTGCAGGAAGCGAGGAAGGGTGAGTTCTCTTGTATCTTCGAGCGAAATAATGCGCTGGTTGGCGGGTATCAATCCGGCCATCGCATTCAGGAAACTCGTCTTTCCCGAGCCGGTTCCGCCGGCCACGATGAGCGATAATTCATTCTGGATGCAGAGCCAGATCAAAGCGGCTACATCGCTGCTGATGGTTTTGGATTTAATGAAATTGGTGATCGTCCATGGATTGCGGGAGAATTTACGAATGGTAATGGTGTTTCCGAAGTTGGAGATTGGGGATAGTGTTGCGTTAACACGATCACCCGTAGGCAAGTGCGCATCCAGCATGGGATTGAGGATGTTGATCTGGCGGCCGATTTTTCGTGCGATCATGGAGGCGTGATCATAAATCATTTCTTCGTTGCGCAGGTGCAGGTTCGTCTTGCACCATCCGAATTTCTTGTGGTATACCCATACGGGTTCATGGGAATTGTTGATGGCGACCTCTTCCAGCTGCTCATCCCCCAGCAGGCTTTCCAGTTCGCCCAATCCGAGCGTATTCTGCATGAGGTAGACGGCAAGTACTTCGCGCTGGGTCGCAACGAGAGAGGGGAAGTTTTTGCTTAAGATCTTATGGGCGGCTCCCAGAAACTTGCCTTTTACCTCCTGAAACCGCTTGGGGTCCAGGATTTCACTGATGTCCAGCTTCACCTCGGCCATCAGTTCGCCGCGCAGCTTGGTTTCCAGGATAAGCTTGGTACCGGTGGCGATGCCCGGAAGCGAAATTTCATATAACGGCACGAACTCCTGCTCCTTCTGGGAGATGCGGACGTTGACGGTTACGCCTTCGCTGGAAAAGGAATAATGGGTATATTCTTCTCCGCTGGCACGGGGCTTTTCCGCTGGCACCAATAGCTTTTCTTCGGCCACCGGCTCTTGGGACTTCTTGGGAAGGGATTCCTTAATCAATATGGTTTTCACTTTCTTGGTTTTTTTCTCTTCCGTTAAGCTTTCCTTGATTTTTTTCTTCATGTCTTCCTCTTGCTCGCCCATGATTAGCACCTCGTTTTTAGCGTATGAAATGCATACGTCGGCATGCTTTAAATATGCTTCACCATGGTTTTTAAATGTTTTTCATTATTGATTTATATGATTTAAATGAATCTGTTTGAACTAAAAAAATCGTTCAAATCTTCATTTTTGTGGTGAAAAAATGAAAGCGAATTATCCGATTGGTATTGAGCAGCAACGTTATGAAGCGAAAAGAGGAATGCTCCGGGAAGGTGCCGGCAGAATCCTCCGTGCTTCGGGGCTTCAGCTGGAAGGAATACGAACGGCACTGGATATCGGCTGCCGGTTTGGCGATACGACGCTGGGGACGTTGGAAGCATTGCCGAATGCGCACGTAACAGGAATAGATGAATTCCTGCATGCAATATTGGTGGCCCAGATGAAGTTTGGCAAGGGAACAAGCGGGTATACCCAAAGAGAAATGAACGAACTTTTATCTCAGCTGCCGGAGGGATGGCTGGAAACGTTTAGCCGGGATGCGGCTCCGTATACAGACAGGGTTGCATTGGGCAAATGGAACCTGGCGTCGCTGCACGATTGCATGAGGGATGAGAAGGTGGATCTGGTAACCGGTTTCCAGGTGCTGCACTGGTTAAACGCCGATGAAACAGGCCTGCCGCTTACTGATATTTTCAGGGGGATATACGACATCCTGGCTCCCGGCGGGATATTTATTGCAGGAACGAGCACCGCCTTCATGGAACTGGATCCGAACGAGAGGGTGGAAGGGAAAACAAGGAGGGAATATTCCATTGACCATCATCCGTACGTGCAGATGGTGTATACGAATATAGGAGACATCGTTGCCGGGATCGTGGGAAATGTGGCTGAACCAGTGCTCAAAAAACCGCTGCTGAGCAGAGAGGGATTGGAAAGGCAATTAAGGAACCTGGCATTGGGCATCGGATTCAGCGATGTCCGGTTTGGAGGATTTCTGGTAGATGCAGGAAGGGAGAATGTGGTAAATGAACTGGTAAGAATCCGCCCGGAACACCAGGGAAGATTGAACGATATTTGGGATCCGGAATTGAGAAAAAGAATTATCGATACCGCCATAACAAATTCCAATTTAGAATGCGATGCTTGGGTCGCCATTCGCCAGAGACCAGATCCACGATTGGTGGATACCAACACCTTTGATGCCGTACCATTCGTGATAGCGAAAAAGTAAAGTCAGCTCTCCCAGAGCTTTTGGATGAGCTTGCGCAGCTCCTC
>DATDYG010000088.1:0-24141 GCA_035289085.1 Candidatus Bilamarchaeaceae archaeon
GGACATAAATAGGGGAACATTGGTGAAGCCCTAGACGACTGACGCGGCCGGAGATCTACTGAGGTCCGCGTCCCTTCAGGTGGGTACGAAGAAAGGCCACTTGGAGCCTTAGAAAGTTTGTTTATTTATGTCCCCAGCTATGATAATTTAGATTAATTTTTTCTACTTATAAATCTCTTTCATCCTTCCCAATGGATACCGGGGAATAATCTGCCAATATTGCAATGGTTGCGTGCCGTATTTTTTATATAAAATTTCGCCTGCATAGGCGATCATCGCCCCATTATCGCGATTAAATTCATTTTCCGCAACGCCGAACTTCACCCCATCTTCTTTGCACATTTGCTTAAGCATATCCTGCAATCTTTTGTTCTGTGCTACCCCGCCGCATAAAATTAATTTTTTCCTTCCTGTCAAAAATAATGCGCGTTCAGTTGCCTCGCAGGTCATTGCGAATGCTGTTTCCATTAAAGAAAATACCAAATCTTCCTTGGAATGTTTGGGGATAAGCTTCTCTGCCTGGGTGAGCAGTCCGGAAAACACCATGTTCATCCCCTTCACCGTATACGGCAGCGGCACGTACTTTCCTTTTTGGGCCATCTTTTCCAGCACGCTCCCGTGCGCATATTCCAAGCCAATGCTCCGTCCAAAGCTGTCAAATAAATTTCCGATCCCGATATCCAGCGTTTCTCCCAATATGCGGAGCCATCCTTTTTCCTCCACCAGAATCTGGCTGTTTCCCCCGCTCAGGTAAAGGACCAGCGGCTGCTTTAAGCCTGTGCGATATTCGCTGATCTTCACATGCGCATAGGGGTGATTCACACCAATAATGGGTTTATCATATTTAGCTGCCAGGTATTTCGCACCTGCTGTCCCGGCGGCGAGGCACATGCCCAGGCCCGGCCCCTGGGAAAAGGCGATCAGGTCCACTTCCCGCACATCCACCTTCGCCTTCTCCAGGTTTTCCTTCAACAGCCGGGCAAACACTTCCGCGTGGTGGTCGGCTGCCTTGCGCGGTACGATGCCTTCTTTCACCGGTTTGTAAATGTCATGGATGTTGCTGAGGATCTTATCGCCCTCCACAATTCCCAGGCCCAGCGTGTGCGCGGTGCATTCAACGCCCAACGTAATCATACCGTTCCTCCATGAATGGCTAAGATGGAAACCAAATTAAATACGAAATGGATGGCAACGACCGGCACCAGGCTGGCGCTTCGCCTGTACACCACGGCCAAAATTATCCCAATCACGAATGCGCCGGCCAGCTCCACTACGGATCCATATGCCACATGCGACAGCGCAAATATCCCGGAAGAGATCCAGATGCCGGTTTTCTCCACGAGGAACGCGCGAAAAAACACCTCCTCGGTCACCGGCGCCACCACTATTCCGAATAGCACGATATAGAACGGCAATTGCTGCACGGTTTCGGTTATGTTGGCGCTATCGTTCGCACCTACGCTATAAAACAGTACGTTGAGCGCTATCACGGATAGGATAATCATCGCCAGGCCACCTATAAAATACTTCACATTGTTCTTCAAGTTTCCCGGAACTCCCAGCCTTTTAAGCGTTTTTTTCCAGCTTTTTTCATACAGAAAAAACAACCCCAGAAAGAATATGGAGGAATGGAGCGCAATGACCTGCACATTGCTTTCCGGCGCATAGAGAAAGCTGACTACAAATGCCAGTACGGATAGGAAAAACCCGGCTAACAATGTCTTTTTCATACCCTCTATTCCATCGTTAAAATTATATTCTACAACCATCTAACCTCCTCCCTGGCGATTGACGAAGCAAATACTACGACGATAGCCTTAAAATACAAATTGCCGTATTCTATGTCATGAATGGCAGAACCAGAAGAGAAACCGAAAGAAAGGATACCGGCAAATGGCTGCTGGTAGGGGCAGCGTTAGTGCTGGGCATCCTGGCCGGCATCGCTGCGTTAGGTATTGCCCTTGCCTATCTTAATCCTCCGGAAATGCCTTCTACACCGGTGGAGACAGTGGAAACCACGGAAGAAGAGCCTGCTCCTCCGACTGCCTCTCCTGAAGCCAATGCCTCGGATACGCAGGAGCAACCCCTTCCTCCGTCCGAGCCTCCGGTTGAAGAGGAACCACCTCCGGAAGAGACCAATACTTCAGAAATCATTGAACCGCCGGTTGAAATACCTCCCGAGCCACCTCCAGAAACACCGCTAAATTCTTCGGAGGAACCCGAACCCTCTACACCACCGGTCAATCCCCCCGCTGGTGAAACCTATACCGATCCGGATGGCACCACGTACACCTATACCTGCAATCAAAATGACCCAGTGGCGGGATGCTACTGGCAATCCGAAAGCGATCCCTGGCCTTCCGGTTCTTACAGCCCCGGAGATACCCATACCGATGTATCCGGAACCATCTTTACCTACGCGTGCGATACCGGTTATGGATGCTACTGGCAGGCGGACGAGGAGATGATGATGCCCGGGGGCGAAGAGCCTTATAATAATCCAGATGAAACCCCTCCCGGAGAGTCGCCTCTTTCTTATAACGGCTATCAGGAAGGCGATACCATGACCGATCCACAAACGGGAATCACCTATACGTACACGTGCGATGGTTCCGGAACCTGTTCCTGGGTTATAAACTAAAATCAGCGTTTTTCAAAATATCCGCATCTGCCGCAGGATAATCTCTCTTTGTGCCGTGCCAGCGTTACGCCCGAGCCGCACTTCGGGCAAAACTTTCCTCTCGTGTAAGGTTTGGTCTGCCGCTCTTTCTTCGCTGCGGGTTTCCCCTCTTTCTTTTTTTCTTCCGCCATTTTTATCCCTGCCCTTTCTTAGCTTCCTCTTTTTTGTCGGCTGCCTTTTCCTTTGGTTTTTCGTTCTCTTTCCCCTCTTTCTTTTCTTCCGTCGCAGCTTCTTCCTTCTGCTCTCCTTCTGCGGGCTTTTCCTTATACCGGTTGGTGACATAGGCCGGTTCGTATTGTTCACAAAGCTGCTTCGTCGGATATACGTTGGTTTCTATGACGATCTCCGGTTTGCCGAATGCGTTGCCGATCCGCCGTATCGCCACCGTCTCCGGATCCACGCCCAGTTTCTGCCCGACCGCCTGGCGTATCTCCTTGCGGGAAGGCGTGGCGCCGCTATACTGCATCCGTATCTCCAGCTCCTTTCTTTCCAGCAGCTTGTTCTCTTTTTCCTGAAGAATTTCCATATCCATAAGTTCACCGTATGCGTTCGATCTTCCGTTTTCCCATCGCTTCCATGATCTCGACTTCCTTTCCTGCAGCGGCCTGCCCGGAAAATTCCTGGGGCAGTTCCATATCATATACCTCGTAGGTTTGCGAATCCATCACCTGGAGGGTGGAGCCGCTGACCGACATGATCTGGACCGTCTTTCGTTCAATGATCGGTACCATCACCTCTGCATCGCCCGGTGTGAGCATAGTCTTCTTTTCCCCTCCGAACAGCCCGATGCCGGTGATCCGCATCTTGGCCGATCCGTGTTTACCGGGTTTGGAGCTGTCCACGTTGACGATACGGCAGGGGATGTCGTCAATCAGGATGTACTTCCCTTCCTTCAATTCCTTCGCCACCGCGAAAACCTTTTCACCCATAGAAGATTACCTCTGAATAAAAAGTATTCCCATTCACTCGATTTATAAGATTAGCTTTTTAAATTAACCCCATGCTCGTGGACGCGCACTGCCATTTAGATGAGATTCCGCAATACCTGCCACAAAAAGACATTCTTCCTGTCATCTGCGGGCATTCCCATTCTTCCAATCTCAAAATCATCCAAATTGCCAAAAAACACCGCCTGCCCTTCGTATTGGGCATCTCTCCACAGGCCGCCCAGAAGGAGGATCTCTCTTCGCTGGATGAATGGATGGAAACCATCCGGAAAAACAAACCCTGTGCCATCGGAGAAATCGGCCTGGATTACCACTGGGCAAAAAACGAGGATCAGAAGAAAAATCAATTATTCGTTTTCGATCGTATGCTTGATTTAGCTGAAGAATTACATCTTCCAACAGTTCTGCATTGCAGGGATGCAGGAGATGAACTTTTAACGATTTTAGAAAACCACAAGACGCAAAGCGCAGAACGCAAAACAGTTAGTGCCATGTGGCACTTTTTCTCCGGAACAGAAGCGCAGGCGAAAAAGGCATTGGACATGGGTATGCTCCTATCCTTCCCTCCACTTCCCTCCAAATCCCGCGAACGGGCCATCCGCCTTGCTCCGCTGGAAAAGATTCTCGTAGAAACCGATGCTCCTGCAGCTGCCCGTTCCCCGCGCGAAATAACAAAGGCTATAGAATACGTTGCTTCCGTTAAGCGCCTGTCATTTGAAGACGTTGCAAGGCAAACAGCTAAAAATGCTGCCCGCTTATTCAACCTCAAGTTGTGATCAAATGGAATTTATCAAAAAACTGCTTCATACCAAACCGCGCATCGCAATCCTTATTGACGGGCCCAATATCCTACGAAAAGCGTTCCAGCTGGATCTGCGGGAAGTGAAAAATGCGGTAAGTGTGTATGGCACCATCCGGATTGCCAAGGTATACCTGGATCAATACGCCCCGGAAAAACTCATCGAAGCCATGGTCAACCACGGATTTGATACGGAAATCACCACCGGCGATGTGGACGTCACCATGGCCATCGAAGCCATGGAGTACGTACTGGATCCGAATATAGACATCATCGCGTTGATGACGCGAGACACCGATTACCGTCCCGTACTCGTCAAGGCGCGGGCCCATGGGAAGAAATCCATGATCATTGCGACGGATGTCGGATTCAGCGCGGCACTCAAAAACACCGCGGACATCGTCATCCTCATCCCGCCCAAAGGGACGCCGGAGCAGCTGGAAAAGGAAGTGCACGAAACACCCGGCAAATAATACGTATGCTTATAAATGTTTTCTGAAACCAATATAACTTCTAATACAAACATGGGAGGTAAGAAACATGCCAGAGAAAAGGCCATTTGACATTCTGAACAACTCGTTGAACAATACCGTCATCATCGGTCTGAAAGGCGGAGTGGAATTCCGGGGCGTCATGGTAGCGTATGACGTGCACATGAACATCGTCCTGGAAAAGGCGGAGCAGCTGGAGAACGGCGAAGTGAAGAAAGGCATCGGAACGGTCCTGCTGCGCGGCGACAGCGTCACCTACATCTCCCCTTCCTAAAGGCTATCCTATGGATCCTCTCACCCATTATCTGGGTGGCTGGCTTGCGGGTAAACGTTTACATGCAGCAAAACCCTACTGGAAGCTGCTGGTCTTTTCTGCATTACTACCGGATATTGATATTTTTCTGATTGTTTTTGGCTGGGAATACCTGGGCTGGCACGCGATCTATACGCATACCCTTGCGGGTATTGCTGGATTTGCGCTTCCCCTGCTGCTCATCTTCCACTTTCTCTACAAAGTGGATATGATCAAAGCCATTCCGTTTTATCTGGGCGGTTTCTTGCTCCATCTCTTTCTGGATATTTTCAACTGGCAGTATTTGATCGGCTACAGCCAGCGCTTTCTCTGGCCTTTGAGTGCCCAGACATTCAACCTTTTCTATGCATTCGGCATCCCGCCCTATTCTTCGCTCGGTCTCTCGATTTATCTCTCGATTTTCACCATGGCGCTCATCACGTTCCTTTACTTTATCCTCAAAAAAGACTATCCGTGGGCACTGTGGAATGAAGAGATCGCATTTTTAAAAAGGATGATAGTTAGAACTAAAACCTAGGCAACTCGCTTAGTACTTCTTGTTTTTGGATCAAAGCTTTTTTGATCTAAGAATTACAGAAGATTTGATACGCAAATCCCCCTGAGTCCATCCATTTTTTTAGTAAAAAAGTTGACAAAAAACTGGCTTGCTAAAAGGTTCGGGCTCATAGCTCAGTAGACACGCAACGGCTCAACCCGTGGTGGAGCAGGCGCGTGGCTGATCAGAGCACCTGCTTGGCGTGCAGGGGGCCGGGGGTGCGAGATGTCAATTGTTTAATTGTATTACCTGGACGGCACTGGAATTATACATCACAGTCCCTGCGTCGTCCAGCAGTTCATATTCTCCCGCTATAACCGCATAATCAAAATTCGTTACATTCGTTCTCTTCCGGAAGATTTCCTCTTCATACTTCCAATATATCCGGTTAATATTTCCATCGTTAATGTCCGGGTTCTCCCTGTAATAATCTTCTATATAATCCCGCGGCGACTCCGTAAAAGATTGCGGGGCGACCACCATCCATCCAAAATCGTTATACGTTCCCGTCTCCAGCCGTTCATTCAACACCTTATATGCTATAGTGCCGATCCAATAATTCCCGAATAATAGCATGTTCCCTTTACCCACCATCATCTCGCCCATCCGTTTATGCTCAGCTGCAGAATCCAACAATGTCCAGAAGAATAATTGCGCCAGGATGGTGCTAGATAACAAAAAGAGAAGCGCGCCAAAAACCGCAAATCGGTCGATACGGATGCCTTCTTTTACGCCAGTGAGTGCCATTGCAGAAAAATAAGCAATAGCCGGTGCCAACGGGAGAAAATACCATGGCCTAAATCCGGCCGTAAAGATAGGAATGGCAATCAACAGATACCAAAAAGCCAAAAACCGGTTGGTTTTCCAGTATTTCAACAATCCAAAGAAGGAAAGAAAAAGCCATACGCCTGCTACAAAAAATAGGCCTTGGGCAGAATGTACCAGCTTTGCCAGAACTGTTGATCCATCGGATCCATGCCTTGTGAAATTGCCGATCATATCTGTAGCATAGAGCATGGTAAAGTTTTCCGGGTCGTTAACCAGTACGTAATGCAGTCCAAGTGAAAGCGGTATGGCCAACAGGGAAAGCAGGAATAACGGGTGGCGAAGCGTTTTTCGGTCTTCCAAAAAGAAATATCCCACGGCCAGCAACGGTGCCATGGCTGCCAGTAGAAACTTGGTAAAAAATGCCAGCATAACGAGTATCCCGGCCGCCAAAAACCGGTGGCTTGGCCAATCCTTCTTCACATAGAAAAGCAGCGATAGTAAAATGAAAAAATGTGCCATTGTATCCATGAGCACGCTGTTGTTGGTGTAGATCACCAGCGGCATAAGTACATATAGTATCAAGGTAATGTAGCGAAGTTTTTCCTGTACCTGCAATGCCTTGAGAAGGTAATACAGTGCCCAGGCAGAGAGAATGCCAAAAAAGATCGTGGGAAGCCGGAAATAGCCCTCTATCGGCAAATCCAGCAGGGGATATAACACCGAAGCTGCATCCGCATATACCCAGAAAAAGAGCGGCGGTTTCCACAGTGCCTCGTATCCAAAAAGTGTCGGCACCAGCATTTTCCCGTCCATCTGCTCGGCGATGATTAGCGCATACAGGTTTTCATCCGTAATAAATGGCCAGGCATTAAGGATGGGCAGTTGTATGGACAATGTAACCACTAGCACAAAAACCAGAAAAAGAAGTTCGTTTTGTTGTTCCGTATTCATTTTCCTACCCTTTACTAATAGCTACACCCATCCTTTTTTAATAGTTTTAGACACCTACACTTTATGCATTCTCATTCCGATAGATTAAACGAAGCCAGAGGCAATCCTATTTCTTCCTATCATCTCGATGTCCGTTTAAACGCCGCTCTGGAATGGGTTCCTAACCGTACCCAACGTCTCTTAGATATAGGTTGTGGAGAGGGTTACTTTCTCCAGAAATTACTATCCCAAAGAAAATCTATCCAAGCATTTGGTGTAGATATCTCCCAAACCAATCTTAATTTTGCAAAAAAACACATACCCGATGCCAAATTCCTTCTTGCTCCTGCTGAAAAATTACCGTTTAAAACTGCATTTTTTGATTGTATTACTTGTCTGGAGGTGCTGGATCATCTCCCAAAACCTGAAAAACCCATTCGTGAAATTTATAGGGTTTTAAAGCCTGATGGAACTTTCATTCTTTCCATCCCTTCCTACGATAATCCATTGTGGCCTCCTATCTGGAAACTTTGGACATGGACATTGGGAAGAAAATGGCGGCATGCTCATATACAAGGTTTTAATCAAACATCAATACAACCCCTTCTTCGCAAAATGGGTTTTACAGATATTAAAAAACAAACCGCCTTCTTCGGCCTTATAATCGTGATATCATGTCAACGCAAGAAAACCGAGTAAGTGCAAGAGAACACTTTACTGTACTATTTACATTCATTTTACTAACTATCATTTTCACCTATCCCCTTATTTTTGAATGGACGGAACAAATACGAGTAGGGGAAGGGGATGCTTATTGGTTTTTATGGAATCTTTGGCGTTTTGAGCAATCTTTTGAAAAAGGCGAAGATCTTTTCTTTTCCACTCAAACCTTCTATCCTACAGGCACTTCCCTTTTTCTCTCCACTACTACTCCATTGCTATCGTTCGTTTCCGTTCCGCTTCAAAACGTTGTAGGACTCCTTGCAGCCTATAACCTTCTCTACCTGCTTTCCTACCCTCTATCAGCATATTTGATGTATCTACTGGCCTATCACCTCACAAAAAACTCCTGGGCTGCTTTTTTAGCCGGTATCGTATTCGCATTTTCTCCCTATCATTCGGCACATGCTTATCTTGGACATCTAAACCTGATGCACATGCAATTCATACCCTTTTTTTTCTTATTCTATCTAAAACTCAAAGAAGCAGCAACCTTCCAACGCGTGGTGGGGGGAGCTATCGCGGTGGCGTTGTTGGGTTATACCGAAATCATGTATCTTGGCCTCTGCTTACTATATGTGCTTTTTGATTTCCTATATGATCACCTTATTTACAAAAAACCAACTGTTCGGCATACGCTTACCGGCATATTCAGCTCTTTATTTCTAGGATTCCTACTTCTTTCCCCCTATCTCTTTGGGTTTTTATACGAGATAGTAACAGTAGAATACACGCCATATGCTACCCTTGAGTTTACTTCCCGCTATTCGGTAGACCTGATTGCTTTCTTTGTGCCCCCCTCCTTCCATCCCATCCTGTCTTCGTTTTTTGAATGGGCCTATAGCGCTTTAGGGAAGGTAAATTGGCTCAGTGCTTTTATAGAGAGTAGCGTATATCTAGGTATCTCTGTTCTTGCATTGGCAATTTATGCCCGTTTAAAAATAAAAAAATACCATATACAAAAATGGTTCGACTTTTTTCTTGTAGCGATGGTGTTTGCCATGGGGCCCTTTCCCATTATCTTTGGGTACACCATCCCCTTTCTCCTCCCCTACTTTTTCGCCTACCTGGTTCCGTTCTTCTCCATGTTCCGCGTACCCGCCCGATTTGATGTTTTTGTTATGCTAACGGCCGCTATTCTCGTAGCATATGGTTACGTGCAACTTCAAAAAAGACTATCTAACAGAAGGCGTTTTTTACCCTATTTCTTAACCCTTCTTATCCTCTTCGAATTCTGGGCACCGCCACCAGAGCCGTTGGATCTTTCTATCCATCCACTCTATTATGCATTGGCTCAAGATTCCGAAAACGGTGTTATATTTGACGTTCCCCAAGAGGACCCGTTGACTTTTTCCCACTACAACACCCACCTCCTCTACGTACAAACGGTTCATAATAAAACCATCGTAGGCGGAGGACTTTCCCGTAGCCCTAACTACGTGTTTGACTTTACCAAGCAATCTTGCGTTAAAAATCTAGCAACATTGAATTTCTCTACCTATTGCACCCAAGAAGAATACAATGCCCAACTAGGCTCTGATATCCGCTATGTCATCTATCACAAAGATGCGCCCCCTTGGCTGCCGCATAATTCTCGGATCGCAATGGGCAATATGGAACGGCTCTTTGGTTCTCCTGTGTTTGAAGATGAGCAATTGGCAGTCTATTGTCGGTTTAACTGCAATAATTTTACGTAAACAAAAGCCTACTTACATCCAATATGAACGTTACCATGCCTTTCAAATTCAATTTACTTTTACCTACCCTCCGGTTTCTGAATACATAAGGAATTTCCTTTATTTTTATGTTGGGGTTTTTGGCCAGAATGTTCATCAAGATTTTGTAGCCCTTTACCTTTAGCGCTGTCCGGGTCAATATTTTTTTTCTTATGGCGAAAAAACCGCTCATAGGGTCGGTTACAGTGTGCCTAATAACAAATTTGGATAGCATTGTTGCTCCATCGGAAACAATTTTTCGGTGCCATGGCCATTCCTCCACCCCTCCTCCGGGCAAATGGCGGCTTCCTATAACCAAATCCGCTTCTTTTAGGCCTTTTATTAACCCTACCACCTTTTCCGGCGGATGGGAAAGGTCCGCATCTATTACTATGATTTTATCCCCCTTTGCAATCTTTGCTCCGTCCCTTACTGCACTCGTCAGTCCACGTTGATGTTTTCGGACCAAAAGACTAACATTCCCTCTATCCATACGTCTAACCATCTCTGCCGTTCCATCTGGCGAGTTATCATCCACCACTACAATTTCAAATGGCTCTTGCAACCTTTTCCCTACTCTTCCTAACTCCGAAAGCAGCATCTGGATATTTTGGCCTTCGTTGTAGGTGGGAATAATTATAGAAATCATCCTGCTCCTCCTATAGCCTGCTGAAGGGCTAGCTAAGCTTTTTAAACCTTCTGTGGATAAACTTCCTTAAAGGTGACAGTCTATGGATAAACTGAAACAAAACGGTTATTTGTTATATAATTGGTTAGTGGGAGGCAATCTGCGAAAATCCATCTTATTGGTTAGTTTACTTTCAATCGTGTTCTCATCCTTGATCTTTGCTGGCGAGCCAACTGCAATATCGTCAGCCCTTAGTCAGTTGTGTGCCCAGGTAAAAAGCTTCTTAGGAGTCGCCATGATGCTCATGATCCTCTTGGCCGCGGTTATATATGCTGCTGGTCAGATAATGGGTGCAGAAACCCGTGCCAGAGCCAGCGTATGGGCAACGGCCATGTTCACCGGTGCCATCTTTGCTGCAGTGATATTCCTGATTGTTCCTTGGGTAATTGGCCTGGTTGTTGGCGGGGATGTTAGTGATCAGATAGCCTGTTAGTCTTTTTTCTTTCTTTTTGTCTTTATTTTTTACCTCAGCTGATAGACATCCAGCGGGTTCCATTCATCGGTAGGCAGAGGGGAACCGCTAGGCTCTTCCGGATATAATGCAGGCCCCAGCTGCGCCTCCAGGTAGGAAGTATCCTTATCCGTTGCGATCAAAACGATGTTCTGCACCTGTTCCCTTTCCATCGGATGGAGCGGAAGGGCCAGTACATGCTCGAAATTTGCACCATAAGCATTCCGGATAAGCTGGAAGGGCATGCTCCTCTCCCCTTCCACGGCCGATATCAGGTTGACCACCACCACGCCATCGGGACGAAGATGCTGTTTCATCTCCGCAACCGCTTCCACTGTCGCAAGGTGAGACGGGATGTTCTTCCCCCGGAATACGTCCACCACGATGATGTCATACGAATGTTCCGTGGTTTGGAGGTACCGCCGCGCATCCTCGATTATAATGTGCGTCCGCGCATCCTCCTGCAATGAAAAAAACCGCTTTCCCGCTTCAATAACCTGCGGATCAATCTCTATTCCATCCACTTCTATCTCCGGAAATATCGCTTTCAGATCCTCCACTTGTGCGCCGGCTCCGGTTCCGATCACCAGCGCGCTTTGCGGATTTCCTGCAAACAGGTAGCCAATTCTCCCGACCAGCATATATCCAAATGCCGGTTGCCCATCTCTCTCGCCGGTTGAAAGCGCATCGTTCAGCAGCAACAGCCGTGCAGGCTGTCCGGCATAATCCCCGTCTACCACCGTAATATGGTAATAGGCGCTGTCGCTTTCATAAAGTATGTCTCCGGGGTAATAGGCAAAGCTCAAACTCGATATGAATACCGCCAAAACCACAAATACGATGGTATCGGTTATCTGGAATTTTCGGGTTACCAGCCAGCTGGCGACCAGCATCGCCAATGCCGCAAGAATAAACACATGCGTCAGCTGCATGTTCGGAATAAGCAAAAATCCGGTACCCAAAACACCGATAATACTGCCCATCGTGGAAAGGGCGAATATGGAGCCTGCAACCTGTCCTTCCTGGTCCTTTTGCACCGCCAGTTTGATCGCATACGGAGAAATCATGCCGTATAACAGGCTTGCCGGGATGAGAACCGAACTGGCCAGCAAAGCCGCCGGTGCCAGTTCCAGGGGCAGGGTAAGCGGCCCGACGAGCCTGAAAAGAAAAGGCACCGCCAGTGTGGCGACGGCCGCAATAAGGAAAATCTTCCCCAGCTCATCCGCGCTGCGGTGCTGGTCGGCCCATCTGCCCCCCATATAGTATCCTATGCTTAAGGCACCCAGCACCAGGCCGATCACCGCGGCCCAGGTGAAAATACCGGTGCCTACGTACGGCGCGATCAGCCGCCCACCGGCTATTTCCACCAATAAAGAACAGGCTCCTGCAATAAAAACCGGTAAATAGAGATTCAGATTTCTATCCATTAAATAGGTAAGATGTTACATATGTTTATAAAGGTCTAATGTAGCAAAAGGAGATACAAAAACGATCAGAAGGAGGTGTAGCAAATGAAAGGAAATACAGGAAACCGGAATGTACGAATGCATGCAGGCCCGTCTGGCCTTTGGCGCTACACTTACCTTTATCACAAATTCTAAACCCCGGCGATCACGCATCGTGGATGAGCAATTGCTCAGTGAGATCCTCCGGCTGCATTTTATAGAGCGGTTTAGCATACGGAAAACTGCCAATATTCTGGGCCTTAGCCACATGACCGTGCACCGGGCACTGAGCAACGAGCGGCTGGCCCTGGTCGTAGGTGGTTCCCATGAGTAACGTGCGTTCTGTCCATCCCGAAGCGGTGCGGAGCCGTGGCCTGCGGGACCTGCGGCATGCTTTAGAGCGGTTTCACCATGCGCACAGCGCGGAAATAGCACTACAAAGCAGTACGTCAGTCTGTCAGACGCCATCACAACTGCACAATGCCCAGCAGGAGCTGCGGCTCAGCATCGGCATATTAGGTTCCATGCTGGCGGAAATAGATTTAGTGCTTCAAACAAAGGATAGTCTGCAGACCGCCGTAGAGGCGCTCCAGATACTGGCCGAGCATCATGTCCATGATGCCGTCCGGCTGTCCGCCAAAGAAAAACTAGCCCGAATGGGAAACATGGCAAAAGCTGCTTAAAATTGAAGTAAAACTTCAAGGTGGCTTTAAGTAAACTCCGAGGGATTTCTTTTGCACGTCGTATTCCAAGCAACCTTTTAGTAAAAAGTTTTCTTGGAGGTGATCTATCCGCAGGTTCCCCTACGGATACCTTGTTACGATTGCTAGCCCTTGGCTGGCAAATTTTGGATGCCAATCCAAAGCTCTTAGCCCCCCTCACGCCCCTTCGGTTCGAACCAGGCAAGAACCTGGGTCTCACCGAAAGAACATTTGGATGACTTGACGGGCGGTGTGTGCAAGGAGCGGGGACACATTCACCGCGGGATAGTGACCCGCGATTACTAGGGATTCCATCTTCACGAGGGTGAATAGCACAAGATTTAGCCCTTCCTAAAAACCTGGCTAGATCTCGTGTTGCAACCCTCGATCCGAACCACGAGCGAGTTTAGGGATTAGCTCCGCCTTTCGGCGTTGCAGCCTGTTCTACCGCACTCCATCCAATGTAGCAAAAATATCAAATTTGCTGGCTGTCGTGCGTTTGTCTCGCCCACTGTATGCCGCGTGTAGCCCAGCGGTTTCGGACCATACTGACCTACCGTCGCCCACTCCTTCCTCCCACTTAGCGCGGGCAGTCCCCTTAGAGTGCACCTCATGCGTACATGAAGTTAGCAACTAAGAGCATGGGTCTCGCTCGTTAGGCTTTCTAGCCAAGATATTCAGAAATCTTAGCCCTTTTTCGACTTAATGTGACATAGGGTAAAATAAATATCAAAAAATTCTTCGGTTTGTGTATATTAAGTTTCAATGCCTTGCCAGATTTATTTATGGATGCATCAAAACCAAAATATTGAAGAAGTTTCTTATCTATTTCAACTTCTTCCTTATCTCTGAGTCCATATGCAAGATATACCATTCTACTGTTGACATCTATGCTGCCATCTCCATCCAATAAACCTGCAAAAAATGGAGCCGCATACTGTTTATCAACTAAAACAGTGATTCTTGCCTTAATGGTACTCTCGAAGAACTTTCTGAGCGGATAGCTGCACACATAGATCTCCTTGGTAAGAACATACCCAAAAACTTTACGCGTTCTGAGTTTTTCTTTTGGAAAGTGTTTGAGCAAAAAAGATGAAAATCGATTGATTAACTCATCATCTTTACTTCGTACTCCGACGATGCCTTTGCCGTCGAGCATCTATCGGCTTTCCAAAGACCTATAGCATAGCTACATTCGCTATCAAATTCCATATACACTACTCGATATTCTCATTTATATCGATATCGAAAAAGGGTGTCTACATTTTCTTGGTTAGATATTTGCCTGACTTAACAGGACAATCTGTGCCGTCCTGTTCTCCTCATGATGAGAACAAACGCTCACACCACGAGCTGACGATGGCCATGCAATACCTCTCGGCTTGTCAGGCAAGATCTTTAGTCTGGCCTTCATTCTGCCGTCGCCACTGGTAATATTTCCGGCGTTGTATCCAATTGAACCGTAGCATCCACCCCTTGTGGTGCTCCCCCGCCAATTCCTTTAAGTTTCAGCCTTGCGGCCGTACTCCCCAGGCGGCCGACTTAACACCTACGCTACAGCACTGCGCCAGATTACTCTGGTGCAACACCACAGTCGGCATAATTTACAGCGAGGACTACCGGGGTATTTAGGAGAACCTTTTTGGGATGCCTAAAAAGCTTCACCAAAAATCTCAATCTAATCCCGTTCGCTCCCCTCGCTTTCGTCCCTCACTGTCAGATGCGTTTTGGACAGGCGCCTTCGCCACTGGTAGTCCTTCCAGGCTCAACGGATTGTAATCCCTTGGATTACAAATCTTAAATGAATTCAAGGGTTTTTACCCCTACCCTGGAAGTACTCCTGTCCTCCCCCGCTCTCGAGTCTAGCAGTATCTCCTGCGCGCCTTGGGGTTAAGCCCCAAGATTATGAAACCCTCTGACCTTGTTTTACCTTATGGCTTTTCCCGAGGGTTTTGCCATAAGTAAATAAGAAGTCAAAAGGCTCTTTCACAGAAGACTTAATAGACCAGCTACGAACGCTTTAGGCCCAATATTCGTGGGTACAACTTGAGGCGCTGGTGTTACCGCGGCGGCTGCCACCAGTCATAGGCCAATTCCATATGACCGTCTCTCACCATCGCATGGATAATGTTTGCCCACACCCTTATTCTCCAACCTATTTACAGTTGGCAAAAGATATTAGCAAAGCCAATACCACTCAGAGTTCCCCCATCACGCTTGCGCGCATTGTGGAGGTTTCGCGCCTGTTCTGCCATGTGCCTTTTAGTAAAAGGCACCCCAAAACGGGGTTTTTACATGTCTGCATCCCGTAGGACTAGGGCCCTTGAACCACTCGGTAAGCGCGTACCTAAAAACCCTTACCTCGTGTTTGTCTCAGTGCCCTTCTGGGGGCCACCACTCCCATGGCCCCTACAGATTATCGGCTTGGTAAGCCGTTACCTTACCAACTACCTAATCTGCCGCAGTCCCATCCTAAGGCGGACACGTTCCAATTCACGCGCCTTTTGGGTCATCCAACCTTCCAGTATAGATGACCTATCGTGGGTTAGTCTCACTTTCGCAAGGTTATCCACGTCCTTAGGGCAGGTTGAATCCGCTATATTCTGTCCTCTATCCAACAGAACATATCTACGTGTTACTCAGCCCTACGCCGCCCGTACAAGTGTACGAGCTAACTTGCATGGCTTAATCGAACTCTGATAGCAGTACCCTCCAGCAGGATCAACTGGAGTTGTCTACACAACTCGTTGTCGCTGCACGAATGTTGTTGAGTACGTACTCAAGAAATTGTCGAAGTTTATTACTTGCCACTCTTGAAGACCTTGTCAAATCTAGTAAAACCAGATTTCCACGAATCGCATTCTCGCAAGGAGCAATGCTACTAAAAACAATGGAGTACAATTACGTCTGTTTCCCTTTATAAACTTTGCGCCATTTAATTACTCTTGTTCTTTATTGTGTAATCGCACCAATGAGAAAATAGATCGAGGTGAAAAATATGACAGACAATATAAAATCCGAAACTCCCAAAGAGTTGGTTCCACAAATTTTGGATATGCTTTCCGTAGCCAAAGAGAGCGGAAAGGTAAAAAAAGGCGTAAATGAAACCACCAAGTCGATTGAGCGGAAAACGGCCCAATTTGTGGTCATCGCCGGTGATGTCCAACCCGAAGAGATCGTGGTGCATCTGCCGATGCTCTGCACAGAGAAAGGCATCCCTTTCGTGTATATTCCCACGAAAAAGGAACTGGGGGGTGCCGTGGGTATCGCCGTGGGTACCTCTTCGGTGGCCATCGAAAACGCGGGCGGTGCAGCCGAAGCGTTGCAAAGCATCCTGAGAAAACTCCCGCGCGGCAAGGCCGCCGAAAAAAAGGCTGAAAAGCCAAAAAAAGCACAGAGATAACCCATGTCCCGTCCCAACGAAGCCATCCCTGCTGAAATCGTGGAAGTCCGCACCAAAACCGGCGTATACGGGGAGATCTACCAGGTGCTCTGCAAGGTTTTGCAGGGGCCGGATGCAGGACGCGTCATATTGCGCAATGTGAAAGGCCCGGTGAAAAAAGGCATGATCATCATGCTGCTGGAAACCGAGCGGGAAGCCAAAGAAATCAAGGCACGATAGGTATGATCTGCAATTTTTGTGAGGAACCCCTGGAAAAAGGAACCGGGTTGCTATACGTTAAAAAAGACGGCACCCTTTTCTATTTCTGCTCCAGCAAATGCCGGAAGAACCTGATCGGTCTCGGTCGCGAAGGGCGCCGGCAGGAATGGACGCGGGCCTACCGGATATTCAAAGGCCGGGAAAAGGTAATACTCAAAGAAAAGGCGGCCAAGCCCGGAACAGAGGAGAAGAAAGAAGAAAAGCCCAAAGCCGCACCCGCGCCTAAGACAGAAGGCAAAAAATCCGAACCAAAACAAGAAGCAAAATCCCAGGCGAAATAATATGGAACGGACATGCGTATTGATCAAGCCGGACGGCCTCCAGCGTGGTTTCGTAGGCGATGTCATTTCTAGATTTGAAAAAAAAGGTTTGAAGATCATAGGAATGAAGATGCTCCGGATGGATAAAAAACTGGCCCAGGAGCATTACGCGCATCTGGTGGATAAAGCCTTCTATCCGGATCTGGAAAAGTTTGTTACAGGTCATCCCGTTATCGCATTCGTTTTGGAAGGAAAAGACGCCATTGAGGTCGTCCGTAACATGTGCGGCATAACCAATGCGCGCAAAGCCGCCTCCGGCACCATCCGCGGTGATTTATCCATGAGCACCTCGCGCAACATCATCCATGCCAGCGATTCCCGGGAAGTAGCCAAAAAGGAAATCGTCCGGTTCTTCCAGAAAGAGGAGCTGTTCGATTATACGCTGAATGAAAACTACTTGTACGCGGCAGATGAATGAACACGAATCTCCATTTTTAGAAATATTTTTAAACAGTTCCCAATAATAGCTCTTTATGCTTATGGTATCGCCTTCCGTACAGTTAAACCTGCGCAGACCTTCAAATACCAGGCAATTGGTACGGGGCATATTGGGAAAAGTAGATTGTACTAAATGCGGGGAATGCTGCCGCGCTAAACAAAGCATCGTTGTTCCCGGTTGGGATGACCACCTGGTCCAGATAAGAAGGCACTTCCGCGACCGAAATCTCCCTCCAGACAAACTTGCCGATCAGGCTCGTGAGGGATTCAATCTTCTTCCCCGAGAAGATGGTTCTTGCGTATTTTTAGAAGGAAATGCCCAATGCGGTATTTACCCGGATCGTCCTTCGATTTGCAGGTACTACCCCTTTCTGCCTCTTCCATTTCAATATGGGACGGACCAATATGATGCGTTCGCTTTAACCACCCAATGCCCTCCTGTTGCTGAAATGAACAAGGCGGGTATTGAATATGTTATTTTAAGCGATATTGCAGATGTTACAATGGAAAACGGAAAAATGGTGGGCGTACGCTCGGATTTAAACCTGTTGGGTCCCGCCATAACGCATCTGTGGGATCTTACGCATAGAAATTTATTCCCTCCATCTATTGAATTTTTAATGCACGCGGAACATTGCCAAGTATTTTTTGTCCTCTGGTAGAGCTGGGACACTATCGTTATTTAATATTTTCTTCCTTTATATATAGACATGGCGACTACGCTGGAAGTGATACAGGATGCTCGCGCATTACAAACCGCCGGCATCCCGAAGGACTACGGCTTTTCCTACAGCACCCAGAATCAGGGAACCCTGCGTATACTCGATCGTATCATCAAGGAAATGACCGATCCGGATTACCGGGAGATCATGGAGCGTCGGGGCTATTCGCTGCCATATCTACAAAAGGTGAGAACCCAGATTGAAACTTCGCTTACTGCAATTGAAAAATCCGCGGCCAAGGCCGAAAAAACGCCGCGGCAGCCGTCCGTCCCTACCGTGCAGCCGGAACCCGTATCCTTCGACATGTCCCCTAATCCCCAGAGCGATTACGATCGTTTGCGAAGGACGATAACAAGCATGGAACAAGAGATAGACCAAATCGATGATCAGGTAAAGCATAAAAAACTGGGTCCTATGGAAGCGGCCGAAAGATTAACAGGACTCAGAGGGGAAATCCAGGGTGCGGTGGCGCAAATACGGGAGAACATAAGCTATGATCCGGATGGTTATGGGAAGAGGTTTAAAGATATTGGAGGATTTCGGGCTTCGATCCGCGCGGGAGAAGCAATGCCTTCCGGCAATAAACTGCTCACTCAGGCCGACCAGCTCATCGGGAAAATAGAGGCCAACATCCGGGGCTACCATATAGAAGAAGGATTCAAATTTTTGAAACAATGACTATTACCCAAAAACGATAAACCTTGCCCATTTGGCGGTCTGCGTATAACCCGGTGCAATCTCCAATAGGCGAATGCGAAATGTTCTTCCCTCCGGAGAAACCCAGGTTATATCGCTTTCTTTGCAAACTTCTTCCTGACCGACCAATTCGCTTGTTTCCAACTCATAAATTTTTATGGCAGCGCAAGCACCTCCTGGTTTGCTTGCATCCAGCACGATGTCATCCAATAACAGGAGATACCGCTCTTCACCGAACAGTAAGCCATGTATCTCTTCCGATTCGTTGGTTTCCTGCATCTCCGATTCATTCAGTGTTGCATTTGTTATATTCGATTCGATTTGCACCAGTGTTTCATTTGGTACTGCTTCCTCTTCCATGATTTCTTCTGTTTCATTCAATAGTGGAGAAGAAACGTTCGGTATCTGTATAGGTTCTACGGACGAATTCCACTGGGTACAGCCAAGTGCCAAGACCATCCAAAACAAATATTTCCCTGTTTGCCACATAGTTATACCTATTCTGCCAATTTTTAAAAAGCCAGGGTATCATACCTTATTACATGCAACCGACCCCAAAACCCTTTCCACAGCCTGCCCGTGTAGATAATGCCCACAGCTTTTTCCGTTCCCGCGAGCTGGCTGTTGAATTCCACGGCCCTTCGGATGAGATTGAAAAAGGCATCTGGGAGCGCCAAAGCGACAAAAAGGAAGCAGTAGCCAAGTTTGCCCGCCTGGGATGGGAAGAACCGGATACGCTCATGTTGTGCGCATTGCGGCTACGCAGCGAGGTCTTTGTCCTGCACCTGGATCTGAATGATCCCAAGGAGGTTAGTGGATACACCCGCTACCTTCCGGATTTCGTCCGGATTCCGGAACCGGAAGACTAAACAGGCTACTGCATAACAATAGTTTTTATATTCACAAATTCACGAATGCCAAATTCTGATAATTCCCGTCCAACACCGCTTTTCTTGATTCCGCCAAAAGGCAAGCGGGGATCGCTTTTGACCATACCGTTGATTGCAACAAAACCTGCATCAATCTGCCTGGCAATCTTTTCAGCCTTTTTAACATCCCTGCTCCATACGCTTGCGCCCAAGCCGTATTGCGTGCTGTTTGCTATTTCAATCATTTCTTTTTCATTCTCGCATACTATCACAGCTGCTAAAGGCCCGAACGTTTCTTCCTGTAGGATTGGTGCATCTTTAGGCACTTCTATAATCGTCGGCTCAAAAAAATATCCCCTACCTTCAGGCTTCCTTCCCCCTGTCATCAATTTGGCTCCTTGCTCTAATGCGCGTTTCAACTGATCCTCTAATGCATCGCGCAGATCATTTCGCGCTAGCGGTCCAATATTGGTATTTTCATCCATCGGATCCCCTGTTTTCTGTGCCCTTGTGAATTCAACAAATTTTTTCTTAAACTCCTCTGCGATATCCTTATGAACTATAAAACGCTTCGCAGCAATGCAGCTTTGCCCCGAATTTTGAAATCTTGCAGTTGCTGCTGCTTCGCATGCAAATTGCATATCCGCATCAGGCAAAACAACAAAAGGATCGCTTCCGCCCAATTCCAAAACCAATTTCTTGATATTCTTTCCCGCTGCCTCACCTACTTTTTTTCCAGCTTCGGTGCTGCCGGTAAGCGAAATACCATCCACCGAATCCCCGTCTATCAGTTCCTGCGTCTGGCTGCCCGTAATGAGCAGTGTTTTGAATACGTATTCCGGATAACCAGCCTCGCGAAATACTTTTTCAATTTCAATAGCACATTGGGGAACATTGCTTGAATGTTTAAGTACGGCAACATTCCCTGCCGTTATCGCCGGCACCGCAAAGCGGAACACCTGCCAGAACGGAAAATTCCAGGGCATTATCCCAAGAATTACACCTAATGGCTGAAAGGCAACAAAGCTTTTACTTGCTTCAGTTTTAATTTTCCTGTCTTTCAAAAATTTTTTCGCATTTTCCGCATAGTATTCGCAGGCCCATGCACATTTCTCTGCCTCTGCTATTGCCTGCTTGATCGGCTTGCCCATCTCCTTGCTCATGATTTCCCCGTATTTCCTGGAATGGGCCTTCATCAGTCCCGCCAGTTTCTTCAGCGGTTCCACCCTCTTCTTCACCGGTGTCTTTTTCCATTTCTCCCATGCCTTCCTGGATTTTTCCAATTCCTCTGTTGCTTGCCCTGTAGTCAGGCATTCATATTCGTTCATCACTTCTTCAGTAGCCGGATTAATAGATTGCATTTTTGCCATAGAAACACCTATGCTTTATCCAATTTAGTATTTTTTAAATGCATGTGCGATTTCCAGAAGAAAAATCCAACGCATGCAAATGTTATTACCGGTGAAACCCAGCTTGGGATCTCATAGCCAAAACTATCCAATATCATAATCCCCCCAAGGAATAGTATGGAATACATCGCACCATTTTTAAGATAAATATATTTCTTCACATTTTCGATATTTCTAATGGTAAGCTCCCTCACCATAAACGCACCGATTCCATTTCCAATCAGAATAAGCGGTATCGCAAAGGTAAAAGCAAACGCACCTATTACTCCGTCAATGGAGAAAGTAGCATCTATCACTTCCAAATACATCAATTTGCTCACATCGCTTAGGTTGCTGCTGCCTTCCAAAAGCTCTTTTTCCCGCAATTCGGCATTTTGCTTAAAACCATGGACAATGAAAAAAGCTGTTGAGCCTACTACCGCGCCAAAAGCCATCATTGCATTAATATTTATTGCATACCATGTCACTACGCTTAAAATAACTGAAACCACGGCAAAAAACCAAACGCCTTGGGAATGGAAAAATCTTTCTCCATGCAGTCCATAGTATTTTGGCTCTAGGAAAAGCCAGTGGAAGAATAGAAAAACCAGAAATATGCCTCCTGCAATCAAAAGCACAGGGCCTGTTTCTTCAATCGCTTCCAGGATTGATGGATCGCTGCTGAATGTAGCTGTTATTACTCCTTCCAGACCAATACTGGGATTAGCCGCCCATATAATTAAACTAGGCAACAAACCACGCATGAGAAAAACAGCAATCAGCAATCCCCAAAGCAAAAACCATCTGCGTGCCCGTTCAGACATTTTTGAAAGTACTTCTGCATTAATAATGGCATTATCTATGCTCGTTATCGTTTCAAACAATACAAGACCTAGAATAGTTAAGATAGCTGTTTCTAAACCCATGTATTGAACTAGTGCAGAATAATTTTAAAGGATGAGGAGAGTAACCTTTCTATGCTTCTTCCTAAACACCATTTACAGAAGGCAGATGTCATACGCGATCTCGTCCACGAATCCCAGTACCAGCCTGCCGGCGTGGATTTAACGCTGAAAAGCGTGTATGCATTCAAAAATGCAGGTAAAATAGATTTTGACAATAAAGAAAGAAAAATCAGCGATGTGCAGGAAATAGAATTCAGGAATGATGAAGTGCATCTGGCAAAAGGCGCGTATAAGGTTATTTTTAACGAATACGTTAAAATCCCAAATGATGCAGCGGCATTATGCTTTCCGCGCTCTTCTCTTTTACGCTGCGGTGCAACATTAGAATGTGCCGTTTGGGATCCGGGCTATGAAGGGAGAAGCGAGGCGTTGCTTATAGTTGCCAATGAACATGGTTTAGACATAAAAAAGAATGCTAAAATTGGCCAGCTAATCTTCATAAAACTAAGCGAGGCGGCAAAGGAACTGTACGAAGGAAGGTACAAGGGGGAGAATAAGTGATCATCCCTTCATGAACTTCTCGATCTCTTCCAGCAGCTTTTCCTTGTCCACGCCGTTGCCGGATTTGGCCTTTATCAGCAGATCCACGATCCTGTCCATTTCCTTGCCTTCGGTTTCATTCCATTTCTGCTTCAATTTGTCCATGAACAGCTGCATCCTTGCCTCCTCGCTCTTGTCCATGAAATAATCGGCCAGGCTGTACGTTTTTCCGCTGCCGCAGCCGCATGCACCGGAACCACAGCTCCCGCCACCGCATCCATGGTCATCTGTCATAGAAAATCACCCATCATCGTACTTTTACATTTCTACCAGACATTTTAAAAATTCGCCAGCTTAATCTGTCCATGGCTGACTGGATTACTTCCTTATTGCTTTATCTCAACCCGTACAATCTGAAAACAGCCTCCTATATATTCATCGCAACCTACCTTTTCGTGAAAGGCGCCTATAAAGCCGGCATAGTGGATGCAAATGCCATTGTACATGAGAAGCACCGGAAAGGGACGCTGGCCATCCAGACGATCCTCCTGGTGCTGGGTATCCTCGCCCTTGCCCTCCTCCATCTATCGTTGGACTACTACCGCATGCAGTCCCTCCTTTTCCGGATGCCGCATATCACCTACATGCTCATCATCGGCGCGGTGATCGTTTTCGCCTATGTGGCGGATTTCCTGAAAAACGTTGTCCAGGTGTACGAATCCAGGGAAGACGGCATCCAGCGCTTCCTGCATTTTATCGTAGATACCGTTAACCTGGTGTACGGATTAGCCTTTGCCTTCTTTGCCCTGCCGGTGCTCTATTACCTTATACTGGACATCCTTACGCCGGGTTAGGTACATGATCCGCATACTTCTCAGCCTTTTTCTTTCCTTGCGAAGCCTGCTGTTTGCCCTAGCCATGCCATTTGTCCAGCTGCAGCCGCAACTGCTCAAGCCTGCTGTTTTCCTGGCTCCTAAAGCCGTTCTTCCAAAAGAGCTTGAACTCTCGGATGTG
Organism: Candidatus Bilamarchaeaceae archaeon; assembly: GCA_035289085.1. Classification (GTDB taxonomy): domain Archaea; phylum Micrarchaeota; class Micrarchaeia; order Anstonellales; family Bilamarchaeaceae; genus DATDYG01. The sequence continues at coordinate 23,737 of DATDYG010000088.1, forward strand.
CAATTTAAGGGAATACAAACCAAAATGCAAAGATTCGAAGCTGATTTTAGAAATAAAAATAATAACAAACCACCAACCCAGATGCAAAGAGAAGAATACCTGTTCCAGCTTATTAGAAAGGATGGCGGGCTTGGGATTAAATACGAATGGTCAAAAGACAGGATGCCTAAAACGCCTGACCAGGTGCTTAGGGACAGAAGAGGGGATTGCGATGAGATGTCCCTATTGTTTGTAGCAACAGCAAGAAAACTTGGTTTGGATATGAATAGATGCTCAGTGCTAACACTAACGGTGCAAGCTGAAGAAAAAGAGCTTATGCATGTTGTCGTTTTGAGTGAGTCTTGGGCTAATAAAGTAGTATATGATCCTTCTGCTTTTGATGTTGGAAAGCCAATAACTGATATC
>DATDYG010000089.1:0-5610 GCA_035289085.1 Candidatus Bilamarchaeaceae archaeon
TTTTCTTCAGCAGATGCGGAACCCTGCAGTGCTCGCATTTTTCCACGATTTTCAGCGAGGCATAATACAGGGAAACAACAAGCAGGATCAAGCTGAATCCGACGGCGTAGACACGGTATTCGAAGAGGGTGAAAAGAATCGGCGCAACGATGACGCCGGCTAACGCTGCCAAGCATGCCGTGCAGCTCGCGCTAATGAGAACGAGGCTTACGGTGTTGGCGGCAACCGCACCGATGCCGATGCTGGCAGTCTTCATATTCCGCATATGCACGCGGAAAATATAGATGTTCATAGTGGTAACCACGGCCATGCCGATGGATACGAGCAGGATAGCAACTAGCTCATACGATTGGGATATCGAAAGAAAGAATTCCAGATCATTTCCCGGAATGGAAAAGATGACGAGATAGGCAAAGAGGAGAAGGAAAAGAATCCAGGCAGCTAAGGCGATCACCCGATAGGAAGCAGAGGAGAAAAGCTGCTGGATAGCAATAACAATATCCTGGATTGCACGGGAGATCATACTACTTATAGTAGCGGAGGCCTTTAAAAAATCTTTTCCCAAGTTCATGCATGCCATCCTACCCGCAGACCAAACGGGACCTGATTATTGCGATAATGATTACCATAGCAATTGCAGCACTGGAGGTATGGGGTTCCCGGATCTCCAACAGTTTGGCATTATTGAGCGATGCGTTGCATGTGCTATCGGATGTCATCGGGCTAGTGGCGGCTTTAGTAGCGCTCACGCTGGCCCGCGTGGCGGCGGATGGAAGACGAACATTCGGTTTTCACCGGGTCGAGGTGTTGGCAGCACTCCTTAACGGCATACTGCTCTCCGGCATTGCCGTAGCGCTGGCATTCCGCGGCTATGAGAAGATCATGCACCCCAGCGCGGTGGATGTGCCCATCGTGATCTGGGTAGGGCTTATTGGACTGGGAGCGAATGTCTACGTTGCATTCCTGCTCCGGCGAAACGAAAACCTGAACATCCAGGCCGCGTTTTTGCACGTGGTAGGCGATGCGTTGGCCTCGGTGGCAGTAGTGTTAGGCGCGCTGGTTATGTTGATAACCGGCAATTTCCTGTTTGACGGACTTGTAAGTTTATTGATTGCGGTAGTTATTTTAGTGAGCGCCTACTGGCTCCTCCGGAATGCTTTAAGCATTCTTCTGGAATCGGCACCGCGCTCCGCCCATCCGGAAAAAATTGCACAAGCGCTCATGGCCATGCCAAGCGTACGAGAAGTGCACGATCTTCATGTGTGGAGCGTGTGCAGCGATATCGTCCATCTAAATGCGCACGTGGTGGTGGCGGACAAAAAACTTAGCCAATTGGATGCGCTTCAGCACCAAATGGAGCAGATACTTGCCAACCAATTTAAGATTGCACACTCTACATTGCAGTTTGAAAGCATGCGTTGCGAATGCGCCAAAACCGGCGCGTGCGAAATCTACGGCAACCGCGCTAGCCCTTTTCGATCCAGGAAAGTAAAATCCAGATAGGAAGTAATAGTGCCGCCAGTGCAACGATGAAAATGGATAGAAGATATACCAATCCGACAAAGAAGCTCGGAGTGGATTCGGGCGAAGAGGGCAGCTGCAAATCGCCGGCAGCAGACAGGATAGTAACCAATACCGCCCCGACAATACCGGCTGTGACATTTTCAACCATCCGCTGCAGCCGACCACGGTCCTCCTTTTTATAACGGTTCATTAGATAGATTCCCGGAACAGCCAACAAGAAAATAAGAAGCGCAAAAATCACCCACACCACTGCATCCCGTACGAAGAACAGGTCTGGTGGCACGAGCACGTACACTGCAACCAACAGGACTACAAATAGGACCGCGTATTTTGTATAGGACGCAAGAGGACGGACCATAGGAATGCACTTAACCGGAACCGATGACAAATCGATCGAGGATATCCTCCATGACCGGCTGGTATTCGGCCGATTTGCTTTTTTCAACGGCATAGTGTAAACGATACACCCATTGGCCGTTCCGGAAGAAGACGGTTTTGAAGAACATGCCGTCGCCGCTTTCGTATTCTACGATAAACGCGTCCCGCCCCTTATAGGTGGAAGGTGCTGCCTGTGATAAAACGTCATCAGAAGCCATGAGGCCTTCCTCAAAGGCCTGAAATTCGGCAGGTGTGCGCTCTTCTCCGGCCCATATCTGCACGATAAACTGTTCTTCTATTCGATCGTTATCGTCCTCCAACGGCGCGCTGAAAATGAATACGCCGGATGCCGTTTGCTGGTCGTCTACCGCCCATCCTTGGGGATGGTAGATGAGGAAAAGCGGGGAGGAATAATAGGTATAATCCGCTTCGGGCTGGAACTGGGAAGGCAGCGAAGGCGACGGTTCATACGGGGGCGTATCCGGCGAGACCGGTTCATCCTGCACGCATCCGGAAAAAACCAACGCCAGGACCAGCACCGATAGGTACATTTTCATGCATTCGCCTCAGGGATTCCAACGACCGAATTTTAACTGGACCTGCCGCGGCCCGGCGCCCAGATCCACATAGTAGATCACCCATATAAAATCCACGCGGTTGCTCTCTTCGATAGGCCCGTCCGCCACATCGCCGTTCCAGCCGTAGAGGACGATTTTTCGCGTGGGACCGTACGGATCGACGCCCCAGCTTTCCCAATCGCTATCGTCAATGGATTGAACCGTCCAGGTGCCGGAAGAACTTCCAAATTCCCAGGTGCCATCGCCATGCAGTTCCAGCGAACGGGATGTTTCCGGGGCAGAATAGTCGCGCCAGGATCCCACCAGTTCCGGATTGGAGGATGGGGAAACCGTGCAACCCGCAAGTACCAAAAACAGCAATGTACACGGAAGCAGGAGGGGAAAGCGCATGCCAACCATTCCATCACGGGATTTAAAATCTTTTTGGAGAAGACAGGCTTTCACCAAGCCTTAAAAAAACCCATTGCAGAATTCGTAGATATGGATCCCGATAAGAACCAGCTGCGGAAGGAATTCGCCCGCGACTGGAAAAAGCACTACCAGCTGGAATCGCTGGTAAAACAAGGCTTCCGGCGGCAGGCATGCAACAGCTGCAGGAAGGCGTTTTGGGCAATAGAGGATCGGACGCAATGCGGCGATCCGGCGTGCATAGGCTACCGGTTCATCGGGAATTCGCCCTGCAAGAAAAAACTAGGGTATATCCAGACATGGAAGGTCATTGAAAAATATTTTACGCAGCACAAACATGGGTATGTTAAACCCTACCCCACGGTCGCGCGGTGGCGGGACGACCTGTATTTTACCATTGCCAGTATCAACGATTTCCAGCCCTATGTCGTCAACGGCGAGCTGGAGCCGCCTCACAACCCGCTGATCGTGCCGCAGCCCTGCATCCGGTTTGTGGATATTTCCAACGTCGGCATCAGCGGGCGGCACTATACGAATTTTGTCATGATCGGCCAGCACGCCTTCAATACACGGAAAACGGGAACGTTTTACTGGAAGGACGAGGCGATTGAACACGACATCCGCTATTTGAAACAGCTGGGCATCCCGCTCCAGGAGATCGTGTTCGTGGAGGATGTATGGGCGGGCGGCGGCAATTTCGGTCCCAGCATGGAATATTTTGTAGGCGGCCTGGAACTGGGCAACTGCGTATTCATGCAGTACGAAACGACGCCGCAAGGTCCGCGCGAACTGAAAACGAAGGTAATCGACATGGGTGCGGGGCTCGCACGCCTGGCGTGGATCACCACCGGCGATCCGACCAGCTACGAAGTCGTATTCGGGCCGGTGATCCGCGAAATGAAGAAGGACACGGGCATAGAAATAGATAACGATCTGTTTCTGCGCTATGCCAGGATTTCCGGAAGTTTGAACGAGGATGAGGTGGACGATCTGGAAAAAGAAAAGGAGCGCGTTGCCGGATTACTCGGAATAAAAAAGGAAACGCTGTTCAAAACGCTGGAGCCGCTGCAGGCATTGTATGCGAGCGCCGATCATCTTTTGACGGTACTCTTTGCGGTGACGGACGGCATGCTGCCCAGCAACGCCGGCGGCGGATATAACCTTCGCATGGTGCTGCGCAGGGTGTTCGGATTTGAAGAGGAATTCAGATTGCAGCTGGATATTCCGAAGATACTGCATGGCCATGCGCAGCATCTGCATTATCTCTTCCCGCAACTGAAGGAGGGTGTGGAGATAACGAATGCGGTAATCGAAGAGGAGCAGCGGCGCTATGCGGCTACCAGACAAAAGGCAGAAAGCATGGTACTTGCCATTGTTAAAAAGGCCAAGGGAAGTGAGAACGCACCGTTGAAGGAGCGCGATGCACCAGCGAAAGCAAGAATCGGCCCAGCGGAGTTGCTTACGCTGTACAAGAGCCACGGTATTCCGCCCGAGCACGTGCTGGAAATTGCCCGGACCAACAGCGTTCACGTCGAGATGCCCGGGAATTTCTATAAGCAGGTAAAAGAGAAGGAGGAGGATGTAAAGGAAGAGAAAGCACAATGGGATGTTTCCAAATACGAAAAAACCAGTGGATTGTATTATACCGGGAAGGCGGAATTCCACGCACGTGTGATGGGCATAACAGGCGATTATGTCATTCTGGACCAGACGGCATTTTATCCCGAAGGCGGCGGACAGGTGGCGGATACCGGCTGGCTGAACGATGTAGACGTTAAGGACGTGCAGAAACAGGATGGCGTTATTTTGCACAAGGTGGCGGACGTCAGGAAGTTTTCCAAGGTAAAGAAGGTAAAGGGTAAAGTGGATCTGGAAAGAAGGAAGGCGATCACCCGGCACCATACAGCCACGCACCTGGTGACCGCAGCATGCCGCGAAGTGTTGGGTGCCCATGCCTGGCAGGGCGGAAGCTACAAGGACGAGAAAAAGGCGCACGTGGACATCACGCATTACAAACGGATTAGCCATGAGGAACTGGAACGGATCGAACGGAAAGTGAATGAATATATATTGACAAATATGCCGATCCGGGTAAATGTGCTGCCGCGGAACGAGGCCGAACAGAAATATGGCTTTAGTTTGTACCAGGGCGGCGCGGTGCCAGGCAAGGAATTGCGCGTGGTGAGCATTGGGAACGTGGACCATGAAGCATGCGGCGGAACGCACCATATGCTTCAGAACACCGGCGAGATCGGCACGTTCAAGCTGATTAAGCGCGAGAGTGTACAGGACGGGATTGAGCGGTTGACGTATAAAGCCGGGCTGGCAGCCCTCGCCTACATGCAGGAACGCGAGGATTTATTGCGCGATGCTGCAACGAAGCTAAGCATAGGTGAAAGCGAGTTACCGCGCACGATTGAAAGATTTTTCACCGAATGGAAGGAGCAGAAGAAAAAAATAGAAAAATTAAGCGAGGCGCTCGTTCGTGAAGAGGCACGGGAAATCCTGGAACACGGAAAAGAAAAGCCGGTAGTGAAGATATTGGACATGGATGCGGCGTCGTTGCGTAAGCTGGGAGATGCCGTTGCCCACAGCGAAGCCAGCATGGCGGTATTGATGAATCCGCAGGGAAACATCGTCTGTGCGGCAGGAAAGAATGCAAAAACCAAAGCAAACGCGCTCCTGCAAGCGGCACTGGCGCAGCTGGGCGGCAACGGCGGTG
>DATDYG010000090.1:0-2573 GCA_035289085.1 Candidatus Bilamarchaeaceae archaeon
TCCCGTATCCAATCTTTCCTTCAATTCCTCGTTTTCCGCTTTCAATCTGCGCACACGTGCCTTCAGTCCGCGGTTCTGCATTTCCAAATCGTTAATCCGCTTTTTCATCCCGTCCAGCTCGCTCGTTTCGATGATGCTTACCGATCTTGGTCTTGCATCTGTGCCACTTACTACGCTCCCATCACCATTCATTAGGGAGTTCACACTTCTTGGCAGCATCAATCCAGTTGCCAGAACTGTTCCAAATGCCACTACCCTTGCGATTTTCCCTGTTCTTGTTTGTTGTTTCATTGCCTGCATTTTCCCACCTCTTAATTGCTATCGATAAGAATTCTTAAAAAGCCACTACTTCTTTTCCTCCAATATTAAAATCCCATCCATAATGCCAAAGGCGTAGTTCGCCGCCCCGAAGGCGGAGAAATAATCCCCCCTTTCATAAAAATGCCGCGCATCTTTCTGATAATTCCTCACCCATTCGAGAATTTGGGGATATTTCTTATCCAGTTCAAACTTCTCAAATTCCTGCATAATCTTCGCTAGTTTCTGAATGTCCTTTTCCGCCCGTACCTTTGGTTCCATATCCTAAAGTAATCTCGAAAGTAAATTAAAGACACGCGTATAGGTAAAAAATACAGAAGTAAGAAAGTTTACACTAGGCATTATAAAGTGTCAGCAGCAGCGCGCTCTCCCGGACGTAGTCCAGTACGCACAACGCCGTGAAGGGGCTTAACTTCTGTGTACCCGAAGACATGAGGCCATGCTCATGGCTTTTTCCAGGGTTTTTGCCCTTAGACTTTTCTAAGTCAAAAAGCCTTTCGGGATGGGAACAGGTGGTACCCCCTTCCTATGGCCGCTGACAGGAAATATTAGTATAAATTGGCTTTTTAAGGCTTTTTGTCCAACCTCTTTCCATATGCCCGTTAAAAAAACCGCAGCCAAACCCAAAAAGGGCGTCCTGGATCCAATTCTGGATGCAGGAAGACAAGCCTACGAATTTCTCAGGGTATCCTACAAACCCTACTTTATCTTCAATCTCAAACTGATGCTCTTTATGTTTGCCGCCCTGGCGGTTATCGGCATCGTTTTCCTTGTTTTTGCCTTCACATTATTCGGATCGGTGATATCCGCGCTCTTATCCGGCTCTGCAACGCTAGCCACGGCAGCGTCTTCCATCTCCTTCATTCATTTTGTGCTATTGGCCATCATCGGCCTGATTCTTTTCCTGCTTATGCAATTTACCAGCTACGCTGTTCTGGCTGCCATGTTCCGGGGAACCGCGGATGGGATGAACAAAAAGCCGTTTCCTCCGATCGTGTCCACTGTCCGGGCATATTTCTGGCTGGTCATGGGATATGCGCTGTTCGTTCTGCTACTGATGGTGGTTCTTTTCGGGCTTCCATTTTTGGTGCTGCTGATCCCCAACATCGGCTTTCTCCTGCTCTTTCCGCTGCTGCTGGTTTCCCTTATTGTTTATATCATTATCCATTTCCTTATCCAATTCACCTTCTGGGAGCTGGTGCTTGGCGGAAAACGGCTCATTGACAGCATCAGGGTCTCCATTGCATTGGTCAGATCCAACCTAGTAGGCGTACTGGTATTCGATATTGCATTGTTCATCATAGGATTGATTGTAGCGGGCTTCTTCTGGGCGATCTCCAATATCCTCCAGATTGTTGTCCTGCCGCTCTCCATCTTCCTACCTATAGCAGGCCTTGTACTGTACGTTATCCTTTACATGGTCGTCACTATAATCCAGTCTATACTAATCTATATGGTCGAATATCCCTTTAACCTTGTCTACTGGAAATGGCTAAGAGGTGATTCCAAATAAAGCTTACGGCGTATGACTTTATCATCGTGGCGTTATCGCTGCTGGCCGTCATCAATGGCTATTTCCTCGGCGTGCTTCCGCTGGCCGTTGCCTCCGTGCTTGCAGCCATTGTCATTGCCATAGTAGTAGAAATCGTCATCGAATATATACGAAAAAAGAAATTCATCTTCTCCAAATCGCCCGTCATCAGCGGTTTGATCATCGGGTCCATCGTCCAGATCGGCAGCTTCGAGCAGATCGCATTGGCGGCCGTCCTGGCCATCCTATCCAAAAAACTGATCACATTCAAAAAAATGCCGGTGTTCAATCCTGCGGCATCCGGCCTTTTTGTTACGTTCTTCCTGAGCGGAGGAACGGGAGAAGTATGGTGGGCGAATGGGACGGGTCTATTGCTGCCTACGATCGCCATTGTCATTGCCGGGATGGTCGTTTCCTGGAAGATCAAAAAGCTGTATATCACCTTTACCTCGCTGGTTGTCTTTTCCGCATCCGTAGTACTCACACAGGGACCGGCTGCGCTTGTTTTCTTTCCCTTCTTTTCGGCATTCTTCATGCTGACCGAGCCGAAAACATCGCCGAATACCCGGAATCATCAGATCGTATTCGGTGCACTGGTATTCCCGTTGGGGATAGTGTTTACCATGCTGGGTATCCTGTCGCCCTTCATACTCGGTCTGCTGGTCGCCAACCTTGTAGGGAAACTATTTCTGAAATAAGTAATAAAATGAAAAATAATTATTCG
>DATDYG010000091.1:0-15301 GCA_035289085.1 Candidatus Bilamarchaeaceae archaeon
CAAGGCCGAGATTGGACTGAAAGCCCATTTTTACAATCGGCTGCGGCTCGGTTAAGGAGCCTCAGTTTGGCAGGAAACGATTGCCTAGTTTGATGAGTTTAACGTCGTTGAGTTATGCAACAAGGCAATGTCAATCCAACCTATCCATGTTTAATAACTTTTATAAAACTACCATTTCTTTTTATTCCCTTCGGTCTGTAGTCTTCCTGGGAGGTATGCAGAGGAAATTTATCACGTTGCTTCTTCTCGTTTCGCTAGTCTATTCCTCGCACACCCTGGAACGGCCCTGGGACACCTATGCCTGGGCAGCAAACAACTCCTATATTACTTTTTACGGATCCGAGCAGGTATGGGAAGTGAATATCTTTGATCTCACGCTCGACAGCATGGCGCTTTCCCACGCCGCCGGGCTGTCGTATACGGACGATGCGCTGGCCGTGGAAGGGTATCTTTCCGCTGCCCGGGAAAAACGGGACGAGGCATTGCAGTATCGCGATCAATGCAACGATGAAATCCGGATCTCCCTGGCCACCCACCAGCTGCTGGATCTTCTCGGCGATGTAGCCGGGCTAACCCTGGGTTTTGTAGGATATCTGATAAAGACACTTATCGCTCTTAATCCATCCATCCTGGATGAACTCCCCGGCTGCCTGCTCTATGATGATGCATGGAAACTCAGTATGAATGCATCCATGAAAGCACTGGAGGAAAGCCTGCATCTGGAAAAAACTGCTTCGGAGAAAACCGGGGATGCATTGAATACTGTGCTGGAAGCCGGCATCTGCCAGCCCGATTATCCCGGCGCTGCCCGGAACCAGTGCAGTTTCCTTCTCAATGCCTGGCAGGACATCCGTGCACAGGAAGACGCACTGGATGCACAGATCGTCCTGGTAAAAAATGAAAATCAAAAATCCCTTCCCAATGGTGCGGCCTATGCAGCCGCCATGGAGATGCTCTGGGAAGGGGAAGGGCTGATGTACGATCTGAAACAGCTGGAGCATCTATCCGTCACTACCTTCAACCAGGCCAAGGATGAATACACCACCCTCCAGCACGGTGCCGAACAACTGCAAGTATCGGTGAACGGCCGGATAAACGAATTGGAATCCCAGCAATTGGATAAGATCGCCTCCTCTCCCTTTGTCGTAAGCATGATCGAAACCGGCGAAGAGCGGAACGTCCAGCTGGCCTGGGAGGAGATCCAGGAAACCCAGGAAGATACCAATGCGCTTATACGGGAAGCCGAGTGGGTATACCGCTCTGAACGATCCGATTATCTAAGGGATAGCACGCTCACCCTCCAGCAGGCCGTCCGCTCGTATGCCGAATTGCAGATACGCATGGACCATTTGGAATCCAACGCCCAACAAACCGTCCAGCAGATGCGGGAGCGGGCAGTAACCGAAATCAATGCCGTCCAGGCAGTGGGCCAGCAGCGTCCGGTCGGTGCAGAAGCGGAAGCCGAACGGGCCCAGGCCGAATCCTATCTCGAATCCGGCGATCGCGCGTCCAGCTGGGGGGTCGCCTATGAATCCTACCGCGAAGCCGCCCGCCATGCGGCCACCGCCCTGGCCATGGCACAGGGTTACTCCCATGAACAGCAGGCCTCCTTTGACACCTACGAAATTTCCATCCAGGATTTCCTCACGCGGGCAGAGCGGGACGGATTGGACGTTACTATGGAAAAAGTGGAATTCCGTTTAGTCAAAGGCCACCGCGAGCCATGGGCACTGGAGATCCTGGAATCCATCGAGCAGAGTATTTTCGAAAAGGCGCGTTTACGCTACGGCTATCTGGAGCGGGTTCGTCGGGAACTGTTCGTCGTCCTCCGTCTAAGCCCGGATTTCAACGATATTGTGCAGACGGTAACCGAAGTGGAAGGCGATGGCGTGGAAAACGGACAGATTCAGTATCGCCAGGCATTGGGCAACCTGAAAGCCATGGAAGAAGTATACGAAGAGGCCAACCAGCGGTGGATGGAAGAAAAGGATCGCGTGGTAGAATTAAGCCTGGAAAGCGATGTTATCTGGACGGTGGAACGCCCCCAGCTGGACGTCCCTGCGGATATATACGTGAATGTATTGGTATACAACCCGACGGCGTTGACCGGCGAACGCATGCCGGTGCGTCTCAACGTGCCGCGTACGCTCGCGCTCACGGAAGACGACGTGGTGTCCGGTGAAGAACATCTCCTGCAGCTGGAGCACAGTGGGGATACGCTGGTGCTGACCTTTTCCACCATGGAAAAGAAAACCAGGTATGACGTTGTCATCGAAAAACAAAAAATACTCGCCCAAACCACCAGCCGTACCGTCCAGGCATACGGCCAGCCGGACGGTAGTGCGGAAATCCAGGAACGCATTGCCTTTGAGATGGAGCATCCGCACGCATTGGATTATCCGCAAAGCGATATAACGATCGATGGCCTGCCCTACCGCGGCCGGTTGCTGGCCGTGGGCGGCCATATACTCGAAAGCGAGTATGATATAGACGATGCATTCGACTGGTGGACCGGCGATTACCAGGCGATACGGCTCGGTATGACGACGCGCCTGGAATACAACCTGTATGTCCGGCCCTCCATCGACCTGGACCGGACCTATCTTTTCCTTTCGCAGGACAACGGGAGCATCACGCAGTTCAGGGTTCTTTCCGCCACCGGCGAACGTATCCGGAACAAACAGTTCGTAGGCAACGGCATGTTAAGTCTGGAACTGGATGCACTGGAAGCGGATAAGACCGCGCAGTTCCATATCTCGCTGGATCTGCAGGACGTGCGGGCTTATATAGAAGAACGGATCGCATTCTTAAGCGACAGCGACAGTGAAGCAGTGAACGATCTGGTGGCGCAGGCACGCGCCGCGCTGGAGCAGGGCCAGGAAGAAGATGCGTTGGAATTCATCCAGGAGGCCCAGCACCAGTGGGACCGGGAGCAGCGGGAGCGGCTGAAGGATGAAGAAAAATACCAGGAACTTCTCCATTCCCTGCAGGAGGAGATCCGTGCCTTGGAAAACGCGCTGAACAGCTCCTCGGACCACTCGATCCTTGAGAGTTTGAGAATCCGCCGCGATCTGCTGGAAGCAGAATTGGGAACCCGTCCCAATGAAACACTCCCCCAAACGATCGACCGGTTAAAGGAAGTGGATACCCAGTGGGATGAAAAGGAGCTCAAACAACTGGTAAAAGATTCCTACAAGGAGTACGAGCGCATCCGGGAAGAATTTCTGGCCGCGGGCCAAAACCTCACCGGTCCGCAAATGGTCCAATTCGAGGACCGGCTGCGCACGCTGGAAGTAACCAACCAACTGGACGATCTTCCGGCCTTCCTCTCCGCCTACGATGAGATGCAGCGGCTGGCCGAGGAGAACCGGCAGGGAAATGCCGCCACACTGGAAAGTCTCCGCGCGCAGTTCACCACGCTCCAACTGCAGCTGGAGCAGCAGCTGAACCGCTATAAAGCCGAAAAAAGGCAGGCGGAAAACACCCATTGGGAAAGCTGGTTTACCGAGAATGAGGAGGAAATTGAGCAAACGCTGGACGATGCAGAAACCGCCCTAAGACGCGGCGAAACGGCCGTCCTCCAGGAAAAACTCCCTGTCCTGGAAGAGCAGCACATGCAATTAACCGCGGTGCTGGACGGATTGAAAGAAGAGACCGAACGGAAAATCCGGAACGCCGAACGGATCTTTAATGAAAAACAGGCTTCGTTCAGTGAGCAGGACCAGGAATGGTTTGGCGAGCGCATCGCCCGCATGCATGCGCTGGCCAACGATGGAGAATACGTCAAAGCATTGAAACTCTACGAAACCTTTGTCAATGCGTTGCCGGAAATCCAGGCCGAGCAAAATATGCTTTTAATCATCCTGGGCGTTACCGCGATCCTCATCCTCGCTTTGCTCATCGGCTATATGTACAAGCAGATGCACAAAGGCCCCAAATTCCCCCCGAAATGGAAACCGCTGAAAAAATTCAAATCCAAATCTATTCCAGAAAGCGACTGATCCTCATCTGGCCGCGTTCGGCAGGCGCGGGCCGCCCGCCCTGCAATTTCTGCTGGATGCGCGCCACGATCGCCCGCATCTTCTTCTCTTTCCGGTGCGATGCCCAGTAATATGCCTCGTCCCGTGTGCCTTTTGTCATCAAAATGTACACCTCGCCTTCTTTTAGCCGTGCCGCCCTTCCTTTCCGCTGGATGCTGCGGATCTCGCTGGGTATCGGTTCATAAAAGATAACCGTGTCCACGCTGGGGATATCCAGTCCTTCCTCGCCAATCGAGGTACTCACCAGAATATCAAATTTGTCTTCCCGGAACGCGGCAATCGTTTCCTCCTGCATCTTCCTGGTGTATTCCTTCTTCTTTCCCAAAAACTGCCTGGCGCGGAAGCCAGCGCCCTGCAGTTCCCTTTCCAGCAGCGCGATCTGATCGCGATACTGCGCGAACACGATGCATTTCTTCCCTTTCAACTTTTCCAGTAAATCCATCAGCACTTTCAATTTCGGATGCTCTTCCTCTCCGTGCGCCAGCGCCATCAGCTTCCCCATCTCCTCTTCCTCCAGCAGCATCTGCGCGCTCTTGCTTTCCTTTTGCTGCAGCCTTTCCAGATATTTCCGCAACGCATACACGCCCTGCGTCTCAATTAATTCCTGCATGTGCAGCGCATGCCACAATGCGGAATAAAACATCAGGGCCCGGTACTTCTTCCCGTGCGGATGCTGTAAAATCCGTTGGCGCAGCTGGATGAACAGGCCTTTATGCCTTAAAGGCGGTGCAAACCCTAATGCACCGAGTGCTTGGGCATACCGGGAAATCAATTTTTCCAGCAGCTGTTGAATCTGCAATAAGGTAGGAGATAACCTCACCGCCATCCACTTTACCGTGCTCTGCTGTATGTACGGTTTCACATCCTCGTCCAGCGCCGTCCGTATCTCAATATTCCTTATTTTCAGATGGGCCAGCACTTCCTCAATCCGTTCTTTCTTTCCCCCCGGAGAAGCCGTTAATCCCACTATGAGCGTATCCTCCGGCAGCTCGGCCGCAATTTTGGTATAGGCATAATCCTTTACCGCCCGGTGCGCCTCGTCAAAAACGCACAATGCAAAATCAGATTCCAATATGCCCCTCTCCAAATCGTTCCGTATCGTCTGCGGCGTAGCCACGATAACGCTGTGCTGGTATTCTTTTTTCCTTGCTTCTGCGTTTCTTTCCCCGGTAAGCAGCGCTACGTCGTCCACTTCCAGCACTTCCTTCACGCTTTGCAGGTGCTGCTTGGCCAGTGGTTTCGTCGGCGTAAGAAAAAGGCACTTCCCCTGTTTCATTTTTTCCCGGATCAGCAGCAGTGCAATGAGCGTTTTTCCCAGTCCCGTTCCGAGTATGGCGAGCGTATTCCCGTTTTGCAGTGCGGAATTGTAGATTGCCAGCTGATAGGCGCGGGGAATGAGCTTCATAATTAGTTTTCCAAACTTAATCTATAAATACTACCCTTTCTTTTCCTTTAAAATGCGGATCACCCGTTAAGACCCTTCCTCCCAGTTGAATTGCAGTAGCATATACAAAGGCATCAATAGCTGGTAATTTTTCACTAATATATGGGTATCGGCAGCTAAAAATGTTAATTTCTCATCTACGTGAATAATGCTACACAGTCTTTTTATTGTTTCTACATAGCCAACTACTTCGTCCTCCTCCCGTATGCGTTTCAAGCTATAAAAAATCTCATAAGTTGAGAATTGAAGTATAAAGTTCCTTGCCTTTTATTCTCTTCAGGCATTCCTGCGCCCTTTCCGTTCCACTGGCTATCTCTATCCAAACCCAGCTATCTACGATAAGGATCATTCCAGTCTTCCTCGTGCTCTTTCAAGAAGTTTTTGGAGGCTCCCCTGAACCTTCCGACCCACTTCGCAATGTCCTTTATGGGTATCATGTGCACATCTTCGTTCTTTTCGTCGTAGATAAATACAACTTCCTTCGATTTCATCTTTTCGCGTATGCCCTTTGGTACCACAATCCTTCCATAGTCATCTAAAGGAATGAGGAGCATAGTCTGCATTCTGTTGTTTAATCCGGGATTGGACTTCATGCGGAAGGTTACCCTCCCACAAGTCTGCCAAGATCACTCTTAGCAACGCGGCACAAAGGCCTTGCACGTTCATCGAATGTAGGGATGCTGCGTTTCAACTGCAAAGCAGTATCGTTTCTGTATCATCCCCGGATGCCTTAAACATCTCTATCCTCAACGTGTGCAGAACTTCCTCACGAGAAAGAATCTCGCGAACCCGGCTGCTCCTCATTCCTATGCCACGGGCAGGATCTTCAGCGCTTTTTAGCAACCCACCTTTTGGGCGCTTTTTGGTAAAAAGCGCATTTGAACATGCAACACCTCGGTCTTCAGCTTCACCAACCTATCTTATTATGAAATAAGTTTCGAGTGCTCTACCGAGTTGAGCTACCGTGGCAGGTACCTACTAGGTTTAATAGAAATATTATAAAATAAGTATCCATGGACCTTTCCATCCTGGCCGGGGAAGTAAAGGACGATCTTACGCGGGCGATGCCCAAGGCGGGCGCCTATGTGAAGAAATCCCGTTTCCATGACTGCCATGACAGCGCATTGCTCACGATCCGGGAAAACTACGTTCTCCTGGGTGTATTCGACGGGGTGAGCGGTGCCCCGTATGCGCGTCTGGCCAGCGAGCGCGCACTCCAGGCCATCCGTTCCTATGTAGAAAAAAACTTCAGCAATAAGCCGCTTGAAGAATTGCTGGAAGCCGCCCTGCAGGAGGCCAATTATGCATTGACGCAGGGCGCGACCACTGCAACCACTGCCCTTATCCTTAACAACGGCGAATACTACTATGCCAATGTAGGCGATTCTCATCTCTATATGGCCTGCGGCCGGGAGGTGAAACGGCTAACCCGGGAGGATCGCGACAGCAGCAGCTTAACGACCTATCTGGCCGACCGCATGGTGGTTACGCGCGCCCTGGGCGGCCTGCTCCACGGGATGGAAAAAGGCCACGGGCGGCTGGCCAGGGGGGATTTCCTGTTTGCACTGACCGATGGGTTTATCGATAACCTTTACATCGAAACCGAGGGCGGCCGCGTACTGGACACCAGCGGCAAAAAGGACCTGGAACACCTTTTCTCCAAGAGAAAGACCCTGGAGGAAATGATCCAGGTAATAGGCCAGGAAATCAAAAAACGCATGCAGCACCCCATGGAAAGCGTTCACTACGGCAGCGTATTGGTTCCCAAGGAAGACGATGCCGCCATGGCGATCTTGAAGTTCTAGGAACTTCAATGAGTTTTGACCGCTTTTCTGCTGGTCAAATGATCTTGAAGTTCTAGGAACTTCAATGAAGCTTGAGAACGGAGTTCTCATGATTTTAAAATACTAGTTATCCATCTATCTTCCATACGCCGGGGTAGCTCAGGAAACTTTTGGTAAAAGTTTCACCAAAAGCGATTACTAAAAGTGTTGAGTAATGGTAAGAGTGCTCGACTCATACGTGCAACGTCATGAGTGATGAGGCGCAAGCCGATGATAATGTGCTGGGCAATCGAGAGGTCGTGGGTTCGATCCCCACCCTCGGCATTCATTTGTTTTCCGCCTAAAAATATCCATAACTATTTAAATTCATGCAACGCTATTTTTACCATGCGCCCCAGCTTAATTTTAATCGCCCTTATTGCATTTGCTCTCTTATATATCATTGTGGTCTCTTCCTTGCCGGGCATGGTCAAATTTTTCCTTGGTATTGCCGAAATGTTCGTCGTTGGCCAAATCCTGATCAAATACTACAAGTTCACCGGTGAATATGGCCTCATCATGTTGCGCAGCAAAAAAGGCATCGGCATTATCCATCGCCTGGCCCGCCAGTACGAAAAAATATGGAAATTCCTGTCCGATACCGGCGTGGTCATCTCCTACGGCCTGCTCAGCTTTTTCCTGATGCGCAAGCACGTTTCTGCCAAATCATTGATTACGGGTTTAGTTTTGTTGTCTTTCATCTTTATTTTCGTGGCGCCCGCTGCCTTGGGAGTACTCATCTCCCTCCTGGGCGTTAGCATGATTGAACGGTCGTCTCAGCAGCTCGCTGCCTTTTCACCCATATTCTCCCTTTCTATATTGCTTGTTTTGATCGGTGGTTTATTCTTATTCTTCCTATTGGGGTTGATTGCATATGGACTTGTCATTCTGGCTGCCTTATTGAGTACGCTCTTACAGGGCACTGCGGCTATTTCCCAAACCACGCCGGGTGCGCATCTGCTGTTACCCGGTATCAACCTCCCCTTTTTTGAAGGTATTCTGGCGTTGCTCATTATCCTTGTGGTGCACGAAGGTGCCCATGCGGTGATGGCCCGTATCGGCAAAATCCCTATTCTATCCTCCGGGCTTGTTCTTTTCGGGGTTATCCCCATCGGTGCGTTTGTGGAGCCCGATGAAAAAAAATTGAAAAAACTGGAACGTACCCGTCAAACACGCGTCTTGGTGGCCGGTTCCACCGCTAATCTCATTGCCTCTATCCTGCTTTTTACTGTTTTCCTGGGGTTTATAACAGGCATCAATTACCTTGGCCTGGTTAACATCGAAATGCTCATTCCTGTTCTTCGCTTCATCTCCATCGTTCTTGGCCTGGGGTTTGCCTTGAACTTTGTTATCGGGACGGTAAACCTGTTGCCCCTGCCTTTCTTTGATGGCTACCGCACGATGGAAATCAACGTCCCCCAGAAAAATGTCCTGCGCGCCATAACCATCATTACCCTGGTCGCGTTCCTCCTCAATTTCCTGCCTTGGCTTTTCGTTGCCTAGGGTAAATTATTTAATGACTTGGCGCGAGTTCTTTTCATGACCACCCTCCATTGCCTTGGCGCATCGCAGGAAGTCGGGCGAAGCGCCTTCCTGCTGGAAACAGATAAACGATTACTTTTGGATTATGGAATTAAGATCTTTGGGGAAGGTGGCAAGCCGCAATATCCGCTGCCAGTGGAAACCCTTGATGCCGCCATTATCAGCCATGCCCATCTGGATCACAGCGGTTTTGTTCCCCACCTCTATACTTTTTCTCAAGTAAAATGGTACGCTACACCGCCAACGCGGGACATTTGCGAAGTGCTTTTTGCCGATTCAATGAAAATTATGGGCGATGAGCTGCCGTATCGCCTGCCGCATTATAAAAAGGCTTTCAAGCACTGGCAGCCGATGTTATATCAAAAACCGGTGCATCTGGGCAATACCATCTTCCAGGCGCACGATGCGGGCCATATTGCGGGCAGCGCCATGATTGATATCAATTACCAGGGCAAACGTGTTCTGTATACCGGGGATTTCAAGATGGAAACTACCCGGATGCATGCCGGTGCGAAACCGGTCGAAGATGTGCATACGCTCATTATCGATAGCACCTATGCCCGGCGCGAGCACCCGGAAAGAAAAAGCCTCGAAGGGCAGCTCATCGATGAAGTGGAAGAAACGCTAGAGAACGATGGACACGTGTTATTGCCCGCCTTTGCGGTCGGCCGTACGCAGGAACTCATCCGCCTCATCCGCAGCTACAACTCCCATGTACCTGTTTTTGTCGATGGAATGGGGCGGACGATCGCCCAGATCTATCTGCGCAACAAGCAATACATCCGGGATGGCATGCAGTTCAAGAAAGAACTGCGTTCCGTCCGCATGATTGAGCATCCTTCTATGCGAAAAAAAGTCACGCATTCGCCATGCGTCATCATCACCAGCGCCGGCATGATGGAAGGAGGGCCGGTGCTCGGCTATCTCACCAACCTCAACCCCAATTCCAAAATTATCCTTACTGGCTATGCAGTAGAAGGAACCAATGCATGGAAACTGCTCAACAAAGGCTACGTGACGATCAACGAGTTCGATTTGGAGGTAGGGTTACCGGTGGAATACCTCGATTTATCCGCCCATGCGGGCAAAAGCGACATCATGAATTTCATCCAGCATGCCAACCCGGAAAAGATCGTGATCGTCCACAGCGATGCCGCCAAGGAATTTGAAGCGGAGCTTCGTGGCCAGGGATTCGATGCGGTGGCACCCGCACCCGGCGATAAGATCGAATGCTAAAAAACTATTGCCGAGCGGCTTCCGGCATCAAATCCTGCCTAAATCCATAATACACATTTCCGTTCCGGTCTACAATCGCTGAGCTATCCCGGATCGCCGCATCAAAAAATTCTATCTTTACGCCGCGTCTTTGAGATGCATCCAGCACCCGCAATGCCAGCTCCCTATCTCCGCCTATCACATGAATGGTTATACTGCCGGTCCGGCCTCCCATCAACTCATCGTAAAATTCCCCGATACTGGTCCTGTTGTCTACATCCGTCACGTGTTTCATTCCGATATTCGTTATTCTTCCATTAAACTCATGGTGTGCGACCGCAATCAGGATGGAGCAGGTGGTTGCTCCGTATGTGAACAAACCATCCATTTCGCCTTGGGGTTGGATAAAGGCGTCCGTTCCCATGTGCACCACCTTTGTTTTAACTCCTTTATATTGCCCAGCCGGAGGAAGATCGCTGATATCCGAAGTATTGATCCTGTTAAATTCGGCCATCAGCTTTTTTCTTTCTTGCAATATCCCCCTGGCTGCCTCTATCTCTTCTTTTCCTATTCCCAGTCTTTCCGTAGTGCCTTTGGCCAAAATTCCCCTTCTTTCCAGTTCTACTACTGAATAGGCCAAAATCCCCCGGTCCTGGACCCTGTCCAATGAAACGGCTTTCCCATCGGGGTTTATAATAGTGCTGCCGGCTGTGATGGTGTTAATCCTGCCAGCACTGTCCGCATGCATTCTCAAATCAATGAGCTGATCTTTATCCCATATACTCAGGATATTCTGTGGAGTAAGGTACTGGATGGTCACGCCCCCTGTTTCCATGGGCTCCCCTGCCCGTATTCCTCTCGCTATATGCGGCTGCAGCAGATCCGGCATCTCCCACGTTCCACGGACTGCAATCTGCGTTTGTGCCGGGTCTTTTTCCATCTGCGCCATTTCTATCCCTTTATAACTATCACCACATTTCTTTTTATATCTGCTATGCCTCCCTGCCTCTCCTGTTGGACGGTCCGAGAAAACGAATGGTACGCCTATAACCATCCACAAAAGTAATTCGGATGTTTCGGAAGAGGCTTCCTTCGTTGCGGATGTGTCCGCTTTTTTCTGCGGACGGCTATATCTATTGTAACTTGGCGAAATCCGGAATGCGCGCCAGCTGATCCTGTAACTCCTGCTCGCTATAATCGCCATAGCTGATCAGAATCTTATCGTCATCCCGCAGAATATGGTCCCCGTATTCCTCGTTGCGCACCCCGTTCACGTAAAACCGCAACTCATTCGTCCCGTCGTTGCAGAACATCCTTCCATCATCCATCCGGAAACAATCCTCGGTCAGGCGCATGTTCACGCTTTCAAAAAACATGTTCAGCGGTACGCCCGTTGCGTGCACATGGATGACCTTGCCCGCCCCGCCTACGTTATCCGACTCTACATGTACAAAGGAGCTCCGCACAAAATACCGCGGATTGCTGAAATCCACCGGTTCATCGTTCATATACACCAGAAAATCCACGTGTTCGTGGGTCGATCCCACTGGGCCCAGGTTAGAAGGCCCCCGCTGGCCGGAAGAAACAAAGCCGATGACGATTACCAGCACAATGAATAGTGCAACACCGATAAGCAGATTGCGGATGAAATTTCCCATGCGTGGAACGTGCAGGGAATATTTAAAAAAGATATTGCTGTAAGGGGTTGGGCGACATTATGAGCGATGCGGAAAAAATCAAACAAGGCGTCTGTCCGGGATGCGACGGGAAAATCGCGTTTGAAGAAATCCACGTGCATTGTACCAGTTGCAGCTGGGGCGGCTGTGCCTAAGTTATTTATTTCCTTCGCTTGCTAAGTTTCGGTATGTCTATTCTTATCGGTTTAACCGGCGAAAACTGCTCCGGCAAAGGCACGGTGGCGGAATCATTGAAGAAAAAAGGATTCGCAGTTGTTTCGCTGTCGGATGTTGTCCGTGAGGAACTGGCCAGGGAAGGAAAAAAAGTCACCCGCGATGCCCTTATCCAAAAGGCCAATGCGCTCCGGGAGCAGTTCGGCCCGGGCATCCTGGCACAGAAAATCTCCACCCATATCGATCCCAACCGGAACCACGTGATTGATTCCATCCGGAATCCGGCGGAAGTGGAAGAATTGAAAAAACAGAAAAATTTCTTCCTTTTCTATATTACGGCGCCGGCAGAATTGCGTTTTGAACGTATGCAGGCACGCAAACGCGAAAGCGATCCACATACCTTTGAAGCCTTTCTGCATCTGGAGCAGCTCGAGGCCAAGGGCAAGTCCACGTCCCAGAATCTGGTGGCCACTGCTCGGCTCGCCGACAAAAATATTGAAAATGATGGGAATTTTTCCCGTTTATACGACCGGCTGGATGCGGTCCTGGCAGAGCTTTCCGGGGATTTCAGGCTGGTGCGTCCCTCCTGGGACGATTATTTCATGAACATTGCAAAGGTCGTTTCCTCCCGCAGCAACTGCATCAAGCGGAAAGTGGCCGCGGTCATCGTGAAAGATAGAAGAATCGTCTCCACGGGTTATAATGGCACGCCGCGGGGCGTGAAAAACTGCAGCGATGGCGGCTGCGCGCGCTGCAACCGCTTTGAAGAATCCGGGAAAAACCTCAGCGAATGCGTTTGCTCCCACGGCGAAGAAAACGCCATCGTCCAGGCATCCTACCACGGCATTCCCATCCAGGGCACCACCCTCTATTGCACCTATTCCTCCTGCCTGCTCTGTGCCAAAATGATCATCAACGCCGGCATTGCCGAAGTCGTCTACAACGAGGATTATCCGCTGCCCGAGCTTTCCCATCGGCTGTTCCAGGAAGCCGGTGTAAAGATGCGAAAGCACAAGGTTTAGGCATGTACTCCGATTTTTTCAGTTCCGGAGATGCATTCTATGCCCAGCTTACAACCCTGTTCGGCATTGCTGCCGGCATCCTGCTCTGGTATTCCCTCTACCAGCGATGGAGAATCTGGAAAACATTCCTTTCCTTTGCGCTTTTTCCCCTCCTCCTCTGGATCGTCTTTGGCACGTTGGATATCACTATTACAACGCGCTGCGCGTATCTGGATCCCTCCTGCGAAGGAAATTTGGCATCCCGCTGGTTTTTTGGGCAATTTGCATTTTTTGGCGGAGCGCTGGCAAGCCTGGCCTGGATCTCGCTCTGGGCAGGGATCATGGCAGCGTTCATAAAATACAAAAAACCATTCGTTGTTCTCGTAGTCCTTTATAGTTTGGCCATCGGTCATCTGCTGGGTTTTTCCACCTGGCTGGAACAGCTGAAAGCACTGGCCGATATCCGGCATATCTTCTACCCCTACGCACCGTTGCCTAGCGTCGTGCTGGGCACTGCTTTGGCCATCCTCCAAACCATGCTTTTTAAACCTCGGATGAGAAAGAGTAAACGGCAACGATGATCGCACCGTCCCAGGCTGTACGATGATGACAAGAGTAGCTGGAGAGTTGCCACTAACCATAACTAGATTGCGACCATGTGAATGCGTTCACAAGTTCACAATTTTGCAAGCAAAATATGCGACCGCCGAGGCTCGAACTCGGGTCGCGAGATTGGCAATCTCGTATCCTACCATCGTCCAAACTTTTTAGCAAGCCCGTTTTTGATTAAACTTTTTACTAAAAAGTTTACTAGACTACGGTCGCAACAGTCTCTATCTGCAAAGAAACCCATAAAAAACACACACCCATATCTTCCATATATGAAAACCGCCCTTATTGTCATAGATGTGCAGAATTATTTCATGAATGAACATACATACTTCCTGCCGAAAAAGATCGCAGCCCATATGGATCAAACTTCCTATGACGTTGTGGCCTTCACCCGCTTTGTCAATTCATCCTCCAGCCCCTTCCAGAAGGTGTTCGGCTGGGATAAATGCATAGGGTCGCCGGATATTGATATCGTCCCCGAGCTCCAGCCCTACGCCAAAAACGTGTTTGAAAAGAACGGCTTTTCCGTTTTTAGATCATCGAAACTCCTATCGTTTCTCCACCAGAACGCGATTCAGGAGGTCCATTTATGCGGCACGGATACCGAGGCGTGTGTGCTGTCCAGCGCTTTCGACGCGTTCGAAGCCGGTTTTCACGTTCGCATCCTATACGATCTCTGCGCCAGTACCCATGGCCCTGCGTTCCATCGGGCGGCGCGCAGCATCCTGGAAAGGAACCTGGAGAAGCCGCCCGGCTGACCCCCCCACATATCCCTTAAATCCTTTCCTTGTATTATTTTATTATGAATGAATCCTTCATCGAATTCCTGGCAAAAAGCGGCGCCATACAGTTCGGCGAATTCACTCTGAAGAGCGGCCGTTCGTCCCCTTTCTTCGTCAATACCGGTTCACTTGCGGATGGTGCAGCTACCTACGAACTGGCCAGACAGTATGCAGCGAAAATCCATGAAGTGTACAACGATAAATTCGATGCTGTTTTCGGTCCGGCCTACAAGGGCATTCCGTTAGCTGTGGCCATTACCATAGCGTTGCAGCGCGAATACGCTGTCAACAAACCCTGGATTGCCGACCGCAAAGAGAAGAAAACCCATGGGGACGCCAGCGGGTTTATCGGAGCGGAGATTGATGCACAAGCACATATCATTATCGTGGATGATGTGTTCACTACCGGTGAAACCAAACTGGAAGCCATCCGTAAAATCCAGGATGTGCTCCAAGGGGAGGCTATCGGCCTGGTCATAGCTGTCGACCGCCAGGAAAAGGGCATCCGCCTCAGCGCCGTTGAAGAATTCTCCGAAAAAACCGGTGTTCCGGTCCATGCACTGACCACCATCCGGGACGTGTTTGAATATCTCCACAACCGGAACATCGGCGGCAAAAACTACGTGAGCGACAAGCTGTACGAACAATTCATGCACTACCGGAAAAAATACCACTAGATTCGTTTTCTGCCGAATATGCACATCCATCCCCGTAGTCTTTAAATCCCTTCACCCCATCTTCATCCTCATGAAGATGCTGCTGGACGAGATGCTGCAGTCCTTGGATATCGTTGAGGTATCTACTCTTTTTCCGCACGAGCAGACCATCGCCAGCAATGTTAAGCGGCTCAAAGAAGCCATGCTGAACATCGGCCAGTTGGTGGACCCTATCGTGGTGGATAAAAAAAGCCGGGTAGTGCTAGATGGCAACCACCGCTTGAAGGTGCTCCAGGTCATCGAATGCCCGTTGAGCGCCTGCCAGTTCGTGGACTA
>DATDYG010000092.1:0-6287 GCA_035289085.1 Candidatus Bilamarchaeaceae archaeon
AATGCTCCACCCAGCGCCAGCTCCATGCCGGTAAATACCCTTCCCGCTGCGGTCCGTTCAAAACCACCCAGCACGCCTTTCATCAATCCCGTATGCCGGAAGGCGAGCGTGGATGCAACAAGCATGCCGGTGCTCGCCCAGGATACTTTGCCGGTAACCGCATGCTCGCGCGCAATATTATCTATAGTAACCGCAAACAAAACCGAAGGATGGATGAAACTGCCGATGATCTTAACTACCTCGTTTTTCGTTTCCGCCGAGGCGATTCTATCGCTTAATTCTTTTGCATCTGCCTGGATTCTTCGCTCTATACCGTCCACCCTTCCTACACCTGCTATCCGTGTTTCTCCGGTATAATGTGCAATCACCCGTTTCGAATCCTCCAGTATCCTGTCCTGCAATTCCGTCTCCCCCCGCGCAAACAGTTTTTCCTCGGACTGCCGGATGGAGCTTTCCAGATTGAACAATGCACCGGATAGTTTCCATACGCCGGGTTCCATTCCTTCCCCCTGTGCCATGCGATCATACATATCGGCCGCAGCTGCCTGGAAAAACTGGAACTGCTTAATCGGATCCTCTTTGCTCAAAAACCCCTCAATCGATTCGCTGAGCGATTGATCGCGTAACCGCAACACCGTTAATACTCTTGCCTTCTCTGCCATCGCCCTGCGGAATTCCTGCCGGGCGGCAGGTGAAGCAGCACCTTCTTTCAGCAGCGCATCAAGCGAAGCGCGAAGATGTTGTTGTGCTCTGGCTGCATGCGGTTTAGCCACCCGTTTGAAATTGCTATCAATCCGCGATGCGTGCAATACGTTTTCAAAATGCTCCTCCGCGACAATCCCGTTCATCAACATCAATGCGGTCGGCACCTGCACAAATACCGATTGCTGCAGCTTGAAATATATATCCAATTGCGATTGCAGCGCTTCCCCTTCCTTGGAAGCTAGTTCTTTTCCTTTGGCTTTTCGCACGGATGTAAGTGTCTGTTCCGACATTCCTCGGAGCTTCTCCAATGCGCCCAACAGCTGCATGGTTTCGGAAGAGAAAACCGGCGCATACTTGCGCAGCTGTTCCTCCATCTGATCGATGGCCTGCTGTCCGGCTTCCAGAATGCCCTCGAGCTGTGCCAACTGTTCCTCCTGCCGCTGCCCGACCCATGCAGTTGCCGTTTTTTCCAGCTGTTTGATCTTCCCTTCCGCTTCATCCAGCCTTCGAGCAGCCAGATCCTTCTGGATGCCTTCCAGCTGTTTCTCCAGCTCCGGACTCCCGCCCGTCGCTTTCTTCAGTTTTTCGTATTCCTTTTCCAATGAACGGGAAAGCTGCGTTGCCGTATATGCTACGCTGTAGCTTTCCATTCCCCGCTGAAACATCTTTTCGGATTCCTTTCCTTCTATCGCCAGCTGGACGGCTGCCCGCGTCTCTTTTTTTCCATCTTCCAATGCATTTTTCCGATTGTACGTTTTATCGTAAAAAAGCAAATAGCCTAACGCCCTATCTGCCTGCTCCATCTGGCCGTTGGCATAAAGGTCAACAATTGCCCCCACACCTGATGTTACAAATGGATTCTTTCTCCGGGAAAGCATGCGCACGTTCTCTAACCGTGCGGCATTGGCCACGTTCTCCTGCCCTGTTTGCACATACGTATACGTCACATACCGCCATTGGTCGTCCAGTTTTTCGTTGTTCTCACTCTTCCCCGTTGCCTGGCTGTCCAATTGCATGGCAAACGAACGATACTCCCCGACCCACTCCTGATCGCGGTAGCCCTTTCCCAGCGCATTCATTCTTTCCAGCGTATCTGCAACCGCTAATACCACTTCTGCATCTTCAAAATTTTCATTTTGTACGAATCCGCGTGCCGCGCCTCCCAAGGCAGCGATGGCCGGGTCTTTGGATCGGGCAAACTGGTTCGCGGCTAGGGAGAGCTGTCCGCGTGCGGCCTGCTGCTGCAAGTTCCGTGTCGCTTGCGTGGCCTGGGTAATGGCCTCTTGCGCTATCCTTCCCGTTTCTTCCAAAACCGGCGTGATGCCTGCCAGTTGGGGTGTCCCGTACACTGCCATTATCTCATACCCGTGCAGATTTCATAAAATGCGCCCAGGCTCTCGGCCATGGCCTCGGGCGTTTCGTTTTTTTCTTCGTATTCGTCTTTCCAGTATTCCAACGCCTCTTTCCATTTTTGCAACAGGGTCAGATCCGAAGGAGGTGTTTTCTGCTTGAGTTTGGACGCGTTCAATTTGAGCGCTATGTTAATGGCCTTGAGGCTTTTATTGACGCGCACGACCGCCTGTGCATGGAGCGTTTTAATTTCTTCGTCCAGAGACCCTTTCTTCCTTTTTCCCATGAGAAATACCCATATAAAATGAGGAATAAAAATTTAAACACCCCCGGCTGCCGCTGGGAACGATGGAAAAATCTTCCATTAAAATAGAAGATCATTCCGCTGCCTGAAGGGAAGTGCTTCGCCCCTCCAGCCTGCCGCGCACTACCAACAGCTCTTCCAGCACGGTTCTTTCGCCCATGGGGGTTTCCATGTCCCCCATATCCATCAACCGCCATGAAGGGGCGTAGCCCATCCGGCTTAGTGCCTCGCGATTTCCGCTGCCCTGCAGCAATTCCGCTATCGCTTGCACCACTGCGCGCTTCTCCTCCGGGCGTCCGCTTGCCAGCGCGGCACCGGCATTTCGCAGTACCTCCGTTGCCTGGTGGCGCAGCAGCGCCTCTTCTGCCAGGCGGCCTCCGGCATTCCATGCCCTGCGGCCGTTGCCCGGACTTCGGATGCGGACCACGTCCGCCAATCTTCCAATTCCGCTCATCATTATCACCTTTTTTTATTTTTTTATGGCTGAAGCTGAAAATAAAAAAGATTTCACACAGTCCTGATAACTAGATGAAGGGGGCTTACGCCCCAAAATCAAAGTAGAAGAATTCGTCCTCGTGGTCCAGACCCGGGAATTCGCGTAAAAATCTCACATTGGCTTTATGCATATACATCAGTTCCCGTTCCTGTTCGTACTGGTCCATACCATTATCCTTAACACCCAAAATCTTTTTAAAGAAGTGTCCCAATACCCTATATGCGATTTTGGTTTTTAGCGTTGTTGCTGGTGTCGCTTGCCTTTTCATCCTCCATCCTTATTGTCATGGATGCCAGCGGCAGCATGGAAGATCTGCTGCCCAGCGGCGAAGCCAAAATCGATGCGGCCAAGGATGCGGCGAATAGTTTTATCCAAAGTTCTACTTCAGATGAAATCGCGGTGATGGAATTTTCCGGATGCAGCGACACGTATGATAGCCCGGATCCGCTGCGCGGGGATATCCGGGTAATCCAGGGATTCACCACCGATAAGTCCCTGCTCCGCCAGGCCGTGAACAGCATTGAGCCCTATGGCGATACGCCGATTGCCGCTTCATTGGAGGAAGCCGTGGAATACTTCCGTTTGCAAAACCGGCAAAACGGTATCATCATATTGCTCACCGACGGGGAAGAAACCTGCGGCGGCGACGCGGAGGAAGCCGCGGCCCTGGCCTATGATCAGGGGTATGCGGTTGTAAACGTTATCGCATACGACCTGGATGAGGGCGCATTGGAAGACGCACGGCGCATTGCGACGGCCGGAGGAGGCAATGTCTACACGGCCGATAACCCGGAAGAGCTCCAGCAGGCATTTACCCGGGCTGGCAGCCAATCCACCTACTGCATACCTATTTTCGTTTTCGCCTTAACCGGTTTCCTTGTTCTACGTGAGAAAAAGGCAAGCGATAAAAATTAACATTCAAATTCCTTTTTTAAGGAGGTTTTTAAGGCTGGAGATCAGATCCTTTGTGGTGACATAGGAATTTGGTTTTGTTTTTGAAAATGGGTGTCATTGCTCCATATTATTGCATTTTTAGAAAGCGCCGCAGCGATAAAGGAAACATCGTTTTTATGAATATGCCCAATAATGCTGTCGGCTTTTTTTATATAGAGTTCTACCTCTTCCTTTTTTACTAAATAGATGTATTTAAATAATCTTTTTAAAATGGTATAAAATTCATCCTCCGAAATCTTTGCTTTTTCCAATACTTCTTTTTTGTTGCGAATTATCTCGTCAAAGGATTGTTCAGGATAATAAAACGGAACATCCAAAGAAGCGATTAAATGCCTTGTTATAGAATCTTTGATTAATGCGGAGAGAATGATATTGGTATCCACAACTATTTTCATAACAAGCCCAGCTTTCTAGCAGCGGCCCTATCTATTTTCTCTGCCAATTCTTTAACATCCTCTTTCGTTAGTTTGCTTTTACGGGTTAGCTTATCCATGAGTTCAATATCCTTAAGTCTTTCTTCTATCATATTCCGCATCGTGGCACTCCAGCTGATCTCATCATGTTCCTTCATTCTTCTGTGAAGTTTTTCCGGAAGCGAAATCGTTACATTGACATTGGCCATGGCATCATCCTGTGTAAACATGTGAAAACACGGATTTAAAAATATATCGGCAAAAGCAGCCGGTACGCCGTTAGGAGCCCCAGCAGGATGGGCTGGTGGATGAGATAAATGATCAACGAATGCCTGCCCAGCCAGGAAAGCCAGGGCAGCAGATCCCTTTGTCTCACAGGTGTCCTTTTCCTATAAAATGTTTTTCCAAGGAACAACCCGATCAGCACCAGCCCGAACCACGGGATCAGCGGCACATAATCCACGCTGTAAAAGCCCGGATAGGTGAATCCCAGCCAGAGCAGCCATGGCGTGTTTACATCCTCCAGCGGAAGCCACATCCCCTGCGCGAGCAGCAATACGCCCAATAAAAAATTCAGATAATAAAACCGCAAAAACAGCAACGCAATCAATATGGAAAGGGCGATGAAATGGATGATGCCGAAAACCACAAAGCCGTCCGGCACTGCCAGCCATGTCGCCAGGGAAATCAGCAATGCGATGGCAAACAGCGTTAAACTGCGCCGCCCGTATTTTTTCACTATTGCCATCGTATCATTGTCCTTCATTTTGCTATAACTAATATACAGCGAAATCCCTACCAGTAAAATAAACAATGAAATCGTAATCCGCTGGAACACCAGCCATCCGCCCTCGTACATCGTATTTTCCAGTATCCCTAAAAAATCCAGGTTCCAGAAGAAATGGAAAACAACCATCATTACGATTGCCATGCCGCGGAGGCTATCCACTTCCCCATACCGTTTCATGCTCCTCAAAGGAATGCAAAATGTTTAAAGCCTAGCCTGTGAATTCCTCTTATGCGGGGGAGGGTCGTAAAGCAGGGGAGCAGTTATTACTTAGAATTACCCAGCGAGTTTTCCGATGCGGTCGAGCTTTTTCCATTGCAGAAAGGATATTACCTTCTCAGCATACCCCTGCCATCCCCTGTTTCATCCTCTCCCAAGCCCACCGTCCCGCCTTCCCTGGACGAAGAAGAGAAATCCCTGCTCCGGAAACTCTCCCTTATCAAATTCGGGCAGCGCACGCCTTCCCAGGTGGAAAAACTGCTTGCCGCCAGGGAAAATAAACTGCTGCAGGAACTCCTTGCCAAGGACTATGTGAATCTCTTTAAAAACAAAAAATACCGGGGCGGCGTATACAACATCCGGGATCACATATACCCGCTACTCTCCGTTCGCAGCCCCGCGCCGAAAGAGCAGGCCCCGCCGCCCAAACTTTCTTCCTCATCCATCCTTTCCGAAGGCTACATGGTATTTGAGAATACCGCCATGGCCAGCCAGTTCTCCGAGCAGCTCCGCCGGCAGGGCAAATCGACGAGTGTCATCGGCATAAAGGGGTTTGACGGTAAATTTTATGCGGTGAGCAAAGGCTATTTCTCCAAAAATGCGCCTGCGCTGCTCGCTGCACTGGAAAAACAGGCGCGTACCCCTGAAACACTGGCCAAGCAATGCAACCTGCCGCTGCCCGCCTGCCACGCGTTGCTGCACATTCTTTCTGAGCAAGGCGATGTCGTAGAAAAAAGAAAGGGACTGTTTGTATCGGTGTAGTTTGCATGCGCATCAAAGACAACGTCCACAACGTGATTGAATTCTCCGCATTCGAGCAAAGGATCATCGACTCGGAAAGCTTCCAGCGTCTCCGCCGCATCAAGCAGATTGCGTTTACCTACCTCGTTTATCCCGGCGCGACCCATACGCGGTTCGAGCATTCGCTGGGAACGGCGTATCTTGCCGGTGAAATCGCATTGCGGTTGGGTCTGGACGCGGATACCCGGGCGAAGGTGCGTTTGGCCGGACTCCTGCACGACATCGGGCATAGCGCGTTCTCGCACGATGGCGAACGGG
>DATDYG010000093.1:0-13685 GCA_035289085.1 Candidatus Bilamarchaeaceae archaeon
AAACAAGAAATACTTGGCTGGCAAACACCCGCCAGCATTTACTTCAATCAAAAGTATTTTAACAAGAAGCATGGAAAGAAGTCTAAAAAGCGGACAAAGGGTGCTTCAACAAATTAGGACAAAAGGTCTTGCACTCTACAGCTAGGGACAGAAATATCCGAACATTAGGTAAACCCAGTCCCGGCTGGCGGAGCATTGGAAAGATCGAGGACGACCGACAAATCGACGATTCGATTTGTGGTCCACAGAACGGAGCGTCGTTCTGTCGGACGCCCTCCAGGTTGGTAGTGAGAGAAGCCACTTAGAACAGAAGAAATGTTCGCAAATATTTGTCCTATACTATCATTCGATCAGATGTTATATCTGCTTAGTCGTGCAGCTTTGTGTTATTCATTTTTAATTATTTTGTATTGAGTTTTGTTATTAAAGAAGATGGATATATTCTGTTCCCAAATATAAACTTCATGGTGCTTAGAGATTTCGCTTTTTATTCAATGATCATTTATATCAGTCATTACTATAATTATGGGATATGGCTGATGCCTCTTATTCATGATTTTTACAAAATTAGACGTGAAATTGGTTAAAATTATATTTTACCCCTACACTTCAGCTAAAAAACAAATATTTATAAATATGTAGGGGTAATTAAATCTATGGTTACAATTAAAAAAAAGATAATAGAAGGTCAGGAATATTATTACCTAGAGCATAGTTTTCGTAACGAAGGGAAGGTAGAGAAAAAGGAGCAATATTTAGGAAAAAAAATCCCTAAAAACATAGAAGAAATAAAAAATAAGCTTCTTCATGAAGTATATACTAAGAAGTGGTATGCGCTTTTTGATAAAATAAAAGAGCGACATATAAAAGAACAAAAAACAATTCCGGAGAGTATAAAGGAAAAAGAACTGCAATCCTTTGCGATTAGATTCACATATGATACAAATAGGATAGAAGGGTCTAAGCTTACACTGAGGGATACGGCAAATCTTTTAGAAAAAGGTATATCACCAAAGGAAAAGCCTATCAAGGATATAAAAGAAGCCGAAGCACATAGGGATTTGTTTTATGAGATGCTAAATTATAAAAAGGATTTGAATCTTCAAACTGTTCTTTATTGGCATAAAAAATTACTCGAAAGGACCAAACTAGAAATTGCAGGAAAGTTTAGGGAATATCAGGTGGCGATATCTGGCAGCAAATTTTTACCTCCCTCCCCTATCGAAGTCTATCCATTAATGAAAGAATTTTTTGGATGGTATGACAAAAATAAATCAAAATTAAATCATGTCGAATTAGCGGCGTTAGTGCATCTAAAATTTGTTACCATCCATCCTTTTGGTGATGGCAATGGCAGAATTAGCAGATTGATGATGAATTTTGTTCTGAATAAATACGGTTTTCCAATGCTCGATATTAAGTACGAAAGAAGATCATCCTATTATACTGCCTTAGAAAGAGCGCAAGTAAAAAAGAATGAAATAATTTTCCTAAACTGGTTTTTCAGGCAATATCTAAAAGAAAACAAAAAATACTTAAAATGATGCAGGTTTGCCCGCAGTTTCTGGAAGCGGTCGCCTCTTTTTGATTATCTCTTTTTTTGATGCTTTTTTGATTTGAGAATTGCACTAATGTTGAAAAAGTTTCAAATAGAAAGAGGCCGACGAGACGAATCTCGCCGGCAAGGCGACCAGTTATCCTCCCATGCACTCAAGAATGAGCGCTAAAACTAACTATTTATAGTGTACAAAGCCAGGGTATATAAACCTTGCGGCTATTGTCGTATATTGTATTTTTTCATGTGAATAGGCCTATTCCACCGGTGGCACCTCGTGACCGGCCATCAGCGATGCAACCACGTCGATAGGGGGGGTATAGGGACTGATGTCCAAAGCCATCTTATACCAGTCGCTCATGGGAACATCGTAAGAAGCAGATGCGCCAACTTCGATTTTCTCCCCTGTGAGGGAGATTACGGTAAGCCGATGGCTCTTATACTGCCAGCCGATCTCCACCTGGGCTACGAATTGATGCCGGAAGCCGTCGTACTCTTCCATTTCCGCATCTGTTCCCCCGATGCCATGCGCCATATCTACGGAACCATGGAAATGCTCGGCATGCAAAACATCTGGCAGGTCATCCAACCCGTGGATGGTTTCGATGGTTAAATGCTGTTCTTCGGCCCATCCCCAGAAATTTTCCGCGGTGTGGACGCCCAGACTGCCGATCCAGGAATGGGCTTCATGGTCTACGCCGTCCACCTTTTCCTCCGCGCTGCGTGCCGCTTCCTGCAGATGCTCCTCTTCTGCATCCGCGGCCTCGGCTTCATGTGTGTGCCACCCTCCCCACCATGCCGCAAAATCGTGATGGAGTCCCTGCAGATGCGTGGAAAGCTCTGCGGCGATTTCATGCGCAAGCAGCTGCATTTCTTCGGCCACGGCATGGTTTTCTGCTTCATGGTCGACATCATCATCGTGACGGTGTGCACCGATCCGTAAATGGAACCAGGCATCCGCCTGGCCATTGGCCAGATGCGCCAGCACGTGGACATCTTCTAAGGTTTCGGATGCGGCAGCAAGGGTGGAGACGGTTGTATGTCTAATAGATGCAACAGGGGCATCTTGGGCATGGGAAGGCATATGTAAAGGTGCAAATTCAGCAGGTATCGTAATATCTGTGTGGACCGATGGAGCGGCCCCAGAAAGCACGGTGGTTTCTTCGGGGTGCGGGGAGGATGTCCTGGCTATTGTTTGGAGCAGAAGGGGTGAAGCCGCGGTATCTACATTATCGATTTCGGATGTGGAGGAATCGGCGAGGGATAAAGGCAGCGAACCCGGGTTAAGCTCCAGGGAATCCGATGTTGCAACAATAGGATGCTCCTTGAGATACGTTTTTGCCGTATCATCCCCGTGTTTGACGTTTTTTGATCTCCCTTGTTTGGCATAGTAATAAAGGCGGCCCGGTTCCACTACGCCGTCCTTGCTCACCTCCACTTCCTCGCCGGGCCGACGCTCGAATGTACAGCCCTTGAATACCGGATCGTGGAGCGGCATGCGACGCGGAGACGACCTCTTTGCAGGAATACGTGTAATTGCTAAGGTAGGCATAATGATTACTCCGCAGATAAAAAACTATTTAAAGGATTGGTTGGACGCGCTAAAAATACGACGCGGGTCTAATTTTTCAAGCGTTCTCCCACTGCCAGAAGGAATTCGTTCAGCTTTTCCTGCGGGATGGTGGCGCCGCCTGCAGCCTTGTGCCCTCCGCCGACTCCTCCGCATGCAGAAGCCGCGGCCCGCAGCAGCAATCCGATATTGATGCCTTCCCGTATGAGCGAACCGGGTGCACGCCCCGAAACCTTCAAGGTGTTGTTATCGCTCCGCGAGATGCCGAAAATGGGTTTGGGCTCTGTGGAGCGTAACCACATGCCGCACACGATTCCGATGATGGTTTCGCTGACCGCATCGCGCGCATCCAGAAAATAGAACGGGCCGAAATCCTGGATGTGCAGCTGTGCATAGGCAATCCCCTCGCGCAGGTTTTTCCGGTGGAGCTGTAGCAATTCGGAAGCCTCGGTATAGGCAGAACGATCTCCCCAGCAGACACGAACGCCGATATCGGCTCGCCCGTTCCGTCCACAGGCATTCAACAGCGTAGAAAATTCATTTGCCTCGTACGTCTCGTTGCGTTCATGCGCAGGAAAGATGTAGCTTTCCCGGATAAGCTGGGAAACGTGACGAATGCGCTGCGCAGACAGCAACAGATCCGCCAGCGCGCTGATGAGGCGGCGCTTTTCTTCTGGCGCAAGATCGGAGTAGGTACGCCAGCGATCGCCCTGTCTCAGCGGAATGCCCAGATCGTTCAGGAATTCGGCAATACGGTCTTCCCGATAGCTCAGGCCGGGTATGTAGACGGCATCGCCATATAGTAGAAAGGGAATGAGCGGACGGGAGAAACGCCCGTAAAAGCATAAATCGTTTTCAATTTTTATCCGGCCATTTTCTGCACCTTCCCCGACCATGTAGCGATTCAGGCTGGTGAACGGTGTTTGCAAATCACCCACCGCCCCCGTGACGCCCACCTCCACCAGCTGACGGAATACGAGATAAGCCGTAGTAGAGGAGCTGGCTTCGGTTCCGCCATCCATGCCGAACGCCATGCAGTTGGCCTGGGGTTTTTCAATCTTCGCAGGCTGATGATGATCAATGATGACCACATCATTAAGTTCATTCACGCGTTCGTTTCCAGAGCCAAGATCGGTGAAGATGATCTCCTTTTCCTTCTGTAATTCTTCGATTGCCGCATCATTCAGGGTTTTGATGCATTTTAGATCGTATTCTTTATTCGCGTTGCGCAGGGCGTACGCAGCGATGGCTCCGGAGGTGATGCCGTCCGCATCGTGGTGATGGACGATGAGTGGATGGCGGAAACTGAATGCAATGCGTTTTATTTCTTCACAATGCGTGAGAAATTCCTGCTGGGAAGAAGAAAGCTCCATGGACAGGAATGCGATGGAAAGGGATTAAAAGCTTTGAAGTGCAGAGGGGGGTATGAAGGTGCGACACCTGCCCATGTGGAGAACGGTTCTGCTCTTATTGCTGACAGTATCTACAGGTTTTTCCGCAGTGTTAATAGTCAATGGTACGGGTGCAGCAGCCTATTGTTTAAGCGGAGACACCAGCTATGCGCCCAATGGAACCATCCAAGATGCGATTGATGCAGCGAGTGCGGGCGATACGATTATTGTTTGTAAAAATGGTACCTCTACATATATGGAGGACATCATCATCAACAAATCCATCAGTTTATATGGAAACGAAACAGGGGTAGTGGTCAATGCTACGACATCTTTAACCCGTATATTCAACGTAAGCACTGGCCCCGTAAACATCAGCAATTTCACCCTGCGGGATGCGACCTTTGTTGATTCCAGTGTTGCGGGCATCTACTCCAATGCCAGCAATGCCAATATCTCCAACGTGACGATCTTTAACAATTACCAGGGGTTTTTTCTCGTTAATTCCGGCAATAATACATTCATAGATAATACCGTTTACAATAGCAGTTATGGATTTTATCTTCATGAGAATGTTAGCAATAATACATTTACATCCAACCGCGTTTCCAATAATACCCAAAACGGATTTCATATAGATAGGGGATCGAGCAACAATACGTTTACTTCGAATACGGCAAACAACAATAGCCGACACGGATTTTTTATTAGTGACTTGTCCTCGGACAATGTGTTTACTTCGAATACGGTATTCAACAATACGCGCGGATTCGACACCAAGAATACCTCCGGCAACAACTTTTCTTCGAACACCATTTACAACAATTCCGAAGCGGGCATCGTCATAAATCTTACCATGGTGGTCAACCGGGTTTTTTCAAATACGATATACGGCCATACGCAAGGGGCGGGGGTGGGTATTTTCCTCATGGATCTGAACAACGGTACGCTTCACCATATCTACGATAACACCGTTGAAAACAATACATATGGCATCTATGTCAACCAATCCAATTTGACGAACAACAGCCGCAATACCATTCGCTATAATACAAACGGTATCTACGTTAGTGGCTCCAGCAATAACAGCTTCACCTCCAACAATGTAACCAACAACACCCAATACGGTTTTGTCTTTAGTGAAGGGGGCGACAACAACCTCAGCCTCAACAATGTTACCAACAGCTCTTTTGCGCAATACCAGCTGCAATCCCGGGCTATCGTTACATTTACCGGAAATAATTTTGCATATAACATTCCATCCGGCGTATTGGTATTCAATATCAGCGGCGGCAGCCGTTTAACCACTATTAATAGTTATAACATTACCACGGAACACCTTAGCTTTAGTTTCACCAACCTGGAAAACCTCTCCATGGTTACCAGCTTCATAGCAGGTACCGGAGTGCAGGAAGACCGTTGTGGCAGTGCATCCTATTCTGCATGCCGGCTTGTTTCTGAATTGATCAACTTCAATGCTATTGGCATAGGAAGAGCCGATTCTATAACCCTATTTTATAATACTACAAAAACAGGTGGAGGCATCTCTGAAAACGAGGCTTACATCGGCCAGTGGGGCGATGTGGGCTGGAGCCAGCTGGGGAGAACCGGCATCGATACGGCTGCCGATTCCGTAACGTACGGGCCGTTGACTGGATTTAACTATGTGGGTGTAGTTGGGTTCGCGCAAACTTCTAGTACCAGCGGTGACAGCGGCGGCAGCACCAGCTCTCTGACCATCTCCGAGCCGGAACTCACCTGTCCGGACAACACGGTAACCTTCAAAGCTATGTCGGGTTCCGAAGAAGTAGATGGTGTCCGGATCCGTGTCATCTCCGATATCAGCAGTATCAGCGAGGGTGAGGATACCACGGACAGCAACGGGGAAGCCACCATTGAGCTCACGAGAAGCGGCGACTACCATACCAGCACCGCGCCTGCCAGCGGATACGCCTCTCCGGATGAGGTCCAATTCAGCTTCACGCTGTGCGGAGAAGAAGAAGAAGAGGCAGTCATCGAAGAAGAAGCACCGGCAGCGGAAGAAGAGGAAGAGGTAACGCCTCCAACCACAACGCCTCCGGCTTCAACACCTTCACCAACGGCAGGAGAAGAGGTACTGGAGGAAGAGCCAGAACCCGAGATCGTGACAACCGCACCAGTGGAAGGCAGAGGTATAGAGCTGGAAGAGAGACCCGAAGAGCCTACGGCCATCCGTCTGGAGGAGATCGCATCGATCCTTCTGGTAGTCCTGGTCGTCCTGGGGTTACTGTTATATTATTACTTTAGAAGGGCAAAATAATGTGCACGTGAGGATGGCGCATGGTATACCAAACGCTTCTTGCAGACCTCTGGATAGCCATCGCCCAGGTGATGGTAGCGCTGGCATTGGGCGTATTGTCGGTGTATACAGGCGTAGGATTGCTGGACCGGCTTACGGAACGTATTGATGAATGGAAGGAAATCCGAAGAGGCAATGCCGCAGTAGGCATCTTGGTATTGACCATCGTCTTTTCCATTATATGGATGGTGGCCCCGCGCATTAAAGAGGTAGTGGGCATATTGGATGGCGAAGGAACGGCGGCTACACTGCTTATTTTATTTTTGGCAGGACTGCTGCATTTGGTGATTACACTGGTGGTGGCGATTTTTGTGGTGGTTCT
The DNA here is from genome assembly GCA_035289085.1 of Candidatus Bilamarchaeaceae archaeon. GTDB lineage: Archaea > Micrarchaeota > Micrarchaeia > Anstonellales > Bilamarchaeaceae > DATDYG01. Next base: position 7,177 of record DATDYG010000093.1, read on the forward strand.
GGCGATACGTTTATTCGATTACATGACGATGGATATCGATGAAAATGCGGAATTGAAAAAAGGAAACGTGGCCGTGGCGCTCGTACTGGCAGCGTTGGTATTTAGCATTGCCTGGCTAATGACGGATTTTATTTTCCAGCTGGTGGAAAAAATAGATGTTATCCACTGGATCGAATCAATCGCTGCATGATTCAACCATTTAAACATTTCTTACGATAGATTTTCCATGCAAGTGGACAAAGAAAAGAATTTTTCGGAATGGTACAATACGATTATCAAGGATGCGCAGCTGTGCGACCTGCGCTATGGGGTGAAGGGGTTTGTCGTCTTCCTGCCATGGGCCGTGCTCACCATGGAAAAAATGTACCGCGCCTACGAGGAGGAACTGCAGCAGAAGGGGCATTCGCCTGCCTGGTTCCCGGCATTGATTCCGGAAAGCTATCTCACAAAGGAAAGCGAGCACGTGCAGGGTTTTGTGCCCGAAGTATTATGGGTAACGCATGCCGGCAAAGAGAAGCTGGAAGAACGATACGCCATGCGGCCCACCAGCGAAACCGCGATGTATACGATGTATTCCCTGTGGATCAAGGGACGGAAGGATCTTCCTTTTAAATTGTACCAGCGGGCGCAGGTGTGGCGCCATGAGACGAAAGCAACGAAACCGTTTATCCGTTCCCGAGAGTTCTACTGGGTTGAGGCGCATAACGCGTTCGCGACCCGGGCAGAAGCCGAAGCCCAGGTGCAGGAGGACATGGAGATCACGGAGAAAGCGCTTCATGAAAGCTGGGGCATTCCGTTTATCTTCCTTAAACGGCCGCAATGGGACAAGTTCCCTGGGGCGGAAGATACGTATGCGGCGGATACCATCCTGCCGGACGGACGTGTGCTGCAACTGCCTTCCACGCATATGCTGGGGCAGCATTTTGCCAAGGCATTTGGCATAAGATACATGGACGAGGAGGGACGGAGCGAATACGTCTGGCAGACATGCTACGGACCGGCGATATCCCGGATATATGCGGCACTGGTTGCGATCCATGGGGATGAACATGGGCTGGTGTTTCCAGTGGATATGGCGCCGCTGCAGATCGTTATTGTGCCTATTTATAAGGGAGAAAACAAGAAAAAGGTGGATGCCTACTGCCAGGAGGTAAAGAAAAAGCTGCAGGGCTATTCCGTACGGCTGGACGACAGCGAGAATACGCCCGGCTACAAGTACAACCACTGGGAGATGCGGGGGGTGCCGCTGCGGCTGGAGATTGGCGAAAGGGACATGGCCAAGAAAGCAGTGATATTGGTGCGCCGGGATACCAGGGATAAAACAAGCGTGGCGATAAGCGAACTCGCCGAAAAAATAGAAGAGGTAAAAAATAAAATGACAGCCGGCATGCGGGAAAGGGCCGATGCCCGATTTGAAAAATGGATGGGAGAGGCCGATGGTATGGAACCATTGAAAAAAATCCTGGAAAACCAGGGCGGGTTTGCACGGGTGCCGTTTTGTACCGATCGGATGGAAGGAAAACCCTGCGCGGAGAAGATCAAGGAGGCATGCCATGGCAACGTGCGCGGAAGTAAATTTGGAGATACTTCAAAACCAAAAGAAAAATGCATCGCATGCGGAAAAAAATCCAGTATCTATTTATATATTGCGAAACAATACTAATCGGGTATAGAGATGGTATTGTTGACTTCGCAGTATACCAAATTAAAGAAAGGAGACGCTGCACCGGATTTTGACCTAGGAGGTATCGATGGTAAACGCCATAGTTTGGGGAGTTTTTCCGGTAAGAAAGCATTTTTGGTGATTTTCATGTGTAACCATTGTCCATATGTGAAACCGAAGATGGAATATATTGCAAAACTGCAGGATGTCTACGGGCCGCAGGGATTGCAAATAGTAGGCATCAACTCCAATGATCCTACGAATTATCCGGAGGATGGTCCCGAAGGGATGAAGAGAGTGGCGACAGCTAAAAAATTTCACTTTCCGTATCTGGTGGATAAGACACAAGAAACGGCCAGGGCATATGGCGCGGTATGCACGCCGGATCCGTACCTGCTGGACGGGGGCAGTAAACTGGTGTATCACGGACGATTGGACGATGCACATGGCGAACCGCATGAAAACGGAAAAACACAGGAAATCGAAGATGCACTTAAACAACTGCTGGCAGGCAAGACAGTAACGGTGGAGACACGCCCGAGTATGGGTTGCTCCATCAAGTGGAAGGCGGAAAACGGATTATAGAAGTACGGTGGACATATGGCAACCCCTTCAGAACATAAAGAGAAGAAGAAAAAGGAATGGCAGCAGCGAAAGGAGTTTAAAGACTGGAGACAGCCGGAAAACTTCGGAACCGGCCATTCGGACCGTTTGGAACCCCTGCGACCCCTGGATCTTTCCAAAGTGGAAAGCGTAAATGACATGGTAAAGGGGATGACGCATACGGCCTTTGGAGCGCGTACGGTCGGCGAAGCCGCGGATGTTCTGGAAGAGATGGTGAAGGACGAGCAATGCTTCAAGGTGCTGACATTGGCTGGCGCGATGACCGTGGCCAAGATGGGGTTGGTTATCTGCGATATGATGGATAACGGCATGGTGGACGCCATTATTTCCACGGGCGCGCTGATGGCCCACGGGTTTATTGAGTCGGCAGGGAAAGCCCATTTCAAATACCGCCCGGACATGAAGGATGAGGAACTGTATGAAAAGGGATATGATAGGGTGTATGATACGCTGGAACTGGAAAGGAACCTGGATGAGGCGGAAGAAGTTCTGGATGAGATTTTTTGGGCATGGGATACTAAAGAAGAAATGTGCAGCTATAAATTGAATTGGAAATTAGGCGAATATCTCCATAAAAATTTTGCTGGACGGGGGGTATTGAAGAGCGCATATGAAAAAAAGGTACCCGTCTATATACCCGCGTTCACAGATAGTGAGTTTGGGCTGGACTTCGGGATCCATAGGAGAAAGCGGATCATGCGGGATAAACCATTGGTTACGTTTAACCCCTTTTTGGACCTGGAACATTATACCGACAACATTGCGCGCTCAGAACGATCCGGGATATTTACGATTGGAGGAGGCGTACCGCGCAACTGGGGACAGCAGGTAGGGCCGTATCTGGACATTATCAATACGCGCATAGGTGCGGGCGGAGCGTTCAAGCGTTTCCGTTATGGTATTCGTATTTGTCCAGAGCCGGTGCATTGGGGCGGATTGAGTGGCTCGACGTATAGCGAAGCGGTAAGCTGGGGAAAATTCGTGCCGCGCAGCCAGGGAGGAAAACAGGTAGAGGTACCGTTGGATGCCACGGTGGCATGGCCACTGATTGTAAAGGCCGTATTGGAACGGATGGGAAAATAGATGAACATAGAGGATATCCGGACAGGCGACCGGGACTTTTCCGCAGTAGGATTTCAGGCCACCCAGCTGGCGCGGGCGGTGGAAATTGTCAAGCAAATGAAAAAGGAAAGAGCAGCGATATTCCTTGCATTTACTTCCAACATGGTGGCCAGCGGATTGCGCGGGATTATTGCAGAATTATGCAGAAAAAAATTCGTGGATGTAGTGGTTACGGCAGGCGGCAGCCTGGACCATGACCTGATCAAATCGTATATGCCATATACGATCGGCGATTTTTCGATGGACGATGCCGCACTGCACAAAAAAGGGATTAATCGTTTGGGGAATATTCTTATCCTCAACAAATGCTATGAACTGCTGGAGAAAAAGATGCAGGGGGTATTTGAAGAATTATATAAAAGACAAAAACTCGTTTCGCCTAGCGAAATCGCGCATGCGATAGGAAAATCGATAAAAAACAAAAATTCCTTTTTGTATTGGTGTAACAAAAACAACATCCCGGTATTTTCACCGGGGATTACCGATTCTGCCATTGGCCTGCAGGCGTATTTCTTCAAACAGCGGCATAAGGATTTCGGCATCGATGTCACGAAGGACATGCCGAGACTTGCACAGCTTGTTTTGAATGCGGACAGGACCGGCGCGATCATCCTTGGAGGAGGCATTTCCAAACACCACATATTGGGCGCCAATATCTTGCGTGGGGGGCTGGATTATGCAGTGTATATTACTACCGCTTCGCCGTTCGACGGTTCGCTTTCCGGAGCCCGCACGCAGGAAGCCATCTCCTGGAGCAAACTTAAGGAGCATAGCAACTATGTGACGGTGGATTGCGATGCAACGATTGCGTTTCCATTGCTGATGGCAGGGGTATTCCGAAAATGATATATTTGTTCCTGCTGGTATTATTGGTCGGCATGCTGGTAAAGGCCGTCGACGAGATAGAGGATAGAAAAAACAAAAAGAAAAATCCGGTCCGCTTTATTTTCGCGGTGTTGTACGGTATCCTGCTGGGGTATATCATTGCCAACGCCTCCTTTGCCATGCTCTTTCTGGGCGCATTCTTTGCCCAAATCTGGGTGGGCAAGGTGGATCGCCTTTCCCACCAGCTGGCCGCGGCCATGGTTATTTTTTCACTCGGCCATTGGGGGCTGCCGGAACTGGATCTTTCGCTTTTCCTGTTCTTCTTCATCTTCGCGTATTTGGATGAGCTGATACTAATAAAACCGTTGAATGTGCTGAGCGAATACCGGATGTTCTTGAAACTGGCAGCGCTGCCGTTTGTATTTCTGGGAAGATGGGATTACCTGGCTGGAATTTTGCTATTTGACGGAGGGTACATCAGTGCAGAGAGAATATTTAAAGCTAGACCGTAAATTTTAGTGGGGAGGAGAAATGGATGTGGAATTTGCCGTGCGCTACCCGTTTTCCAGCGAAGCCCGGAAGGTGCTTCAGGATATAGAAGCATCCTGGAACGAGCCGGCCATGGAACTGGGGATCGAACGGATCAAAAAAGCGCTGGGGAACAAGCTGGGGAGAAGCACGGCCATGCACCGCGAGGAACAGCTGGAGGAGATAGTCGCCTACGCGGCCGCCCGCCTCCTTCTCGGACATGTACGAAATCGCTTCATTACCAATACATTCGCCGTAGCGGAAGCAAAACGGGCTTCCCAGTATTTTCATCAGGAGAAGGAAGGTACGCTGGAAGTGCTGGGGGAAGAGCTCGGATGCGTGGCGCACCGGGAGGAAACCGGGTACTGGATCGCCCTTCCGCAATATGTGCGCTTTGCACCCGGTGCACCTCCCTATAAGCTGGTTAACCGAAGGCTACAGCAGGGAAAGGTATTTGTCAACCGGCATGAACGGCTGCGTCTTCTCGAAGAGGCTGTCCGCCTGCATGTCGGCCGGCTCAAGCCGGTTTTGGATCCCCCGCCCAGCGTAAAAAAGGCAGGAGAACAGCTGAAAAAAATAATTCCTCCGGCAGAAACGCCATCCATTGCATTTCAGACGGGCAGCCACCCGCCTTGCATCCAGCAGCTGCTGGAGGATTTGAAACGGCATGAAAACCTTCCGCACCATGCGCGATGGTATCTGGCCGTATATCTTCTGCATACGGGTATGGTCGTAGAACAGCTGATAAGCTTATACTCCAATCTGCCGGATTTCAATGAGAAGATCACCCGCTACCAGATCGAACACGCGCAGAAAAAAGGATACAGTATTCCTACGTGTGCCACCGTTAAAAGCTGGGGCATCAGCTGCCCGGGCTGCAGGCGGAAAAGCCCGCTGCAGTGGCCGGGTTTGAGACAGGGAGGAACCCATGAACGAAAAGGCAAAAAACCAGATAGTTAAAATTTTTTCGCGCTACTATGCGCAGGCCCGGCTGGAGATACTCCAGCCTGCACAGCGGGAGTTCGGCATGGGCAACATCAAAAAAATCGACCACCGCCACATGGCCTTCCCGGGATTGAAAGAGCTACAGGCCTACCTGGCGAACAACCCTCCGCTCTTCGTCTCGCACTCGACAGCGTATTATCGCTACCCCGAGGCCACGCCGATCGAGAAAAAGGAATGGCTGGGGGCGGACGTGGTTTTTGATCTGGATTTGCACGCGGAAGAAAAATTCGGCATTTATCGGCGGCTGGACAGCGTAAAACAGGACACCCTGCGGTTGATGGAAGAATTTTTGCTTCGCGATTTTGGTTTGGAAAAAAAGGATCTGCTGGTTGTTTTTTCCGGCAACCGCGGTTACCATGTGCACATACGGCATAAGGATTTTTTACCCATAGGATCCAATGAACGGAAAGAACTGGTGGATTATATTCGCGGATTGGGATTGAATTATGAGGGATTTTTCACCAGGGAAGAGATCAAACGCGGCATGGTTAAGCTATTAGGTCCGCGACCTACGGAGGATGGATACCGGGGGCGGTTTGCCCGCGCGGTCATTCTGCGGGTGGAGAAGGAACCGACCTCCATCGCACGCATCTTTGCAAAGCCCGAGCCGCGGGACCGCTTCATAGGAGGCATCCGGGAAGGCAACTGGAGCAAGGCACCGGTAAAAGACATTATGCCCCGGTTAAAACCGATTACGGATCAGTTGCCGCTGCAGTCCGTTAATGCGGATGCCGGTGTTACC
>DATDYG010000094.1:0-2918 GCA_035289085.1 Candidatus Bilamarchaeaceae archaeon
AAATCCGCTCCCGAATGCCGGGAATCCAGCGGATACCAGTAGAGGAAGCTTTCGCGGAATTTTTTCCATTTTGCCTTCCCTTTCCCCTTTCCCAATAATACGTAATCAAAAAAATCCTCATCCATTTCTTTTTCATCAAAATCTTTCAGCAAATGGGCAAACGTATAAAATGCCATATAAATAGTAGAATCGCTCAATGCCTCAATGACGAGTTGCTCATCAAAAGGAAATTTCGTTCCCAATCCCTGTTTTCGTGCACATGCTTTCTGTTTAAACCAATCAATGGCATATTCATACTCACTTCTTGTTTTTTCAGGAATGACTGCCATCTGTGCAAGGCATTCTTTTGTTTTTTCTTTCCATTTTGCATTCCCGTAATCGATGAACCACTGGTCCTTCAAAATCGTAGCAATCGCTTCGGCCCCGCAGCGGCAGCGCACCGGCTTGTTGCCGATATCCCATAGCACGATCGCCTGCTTGTTCTTCAGCATGTCCGCCTTTGTTTTCTCGATGGCCGTGGACACCCGTTCGCCTTTGTACGGTCCAGCCACCATTACGCCCGCCAATATCTCCTTCTTGTACACCTCCTTCACGATCTGCTCCAGTTTCGGATCGTGCTGGTCCCTGATGTTGCGTTGCTCGATCAGCTCTTTTGCCATAAAAGTATAGCCTTCTACCTTAACGATAGGCGGAAATTCCAGTGGTTTTCCCATATCGCGCAATGCAATGTAATCATACGGTGCATGGGAGGGTACGCTCATCACGATTCCAGTCCCTTCCTCCTCCTTCACATACGGTGCCTTATACAGTGGCACTTCCTCCCTGGTGACCAGGTTCTTTGCTTTCCCTTTCAACAATGCTTCGCCTTTCAGCTCTTCCAAAACCTCTAATTCCCAGTCCTGGGCGTTCATCTTTTCGGCTGCTTTCTTGGAAACATAATATATCCCACCATTCTTGCTCTTTGCCTTCACATGCGTCACTTCTGGATTCACCCAGATGTTGGTTACGCCATAAACCGTCTCAGGCCGGAGCGTGGCGGTTAGCAGATACCCGTCGCGATAACGAAACTTTATGGCAGTGAACTCCTTCAGCTCCGGATCCACATCGCCCTGGGTGTCGTGCGCGCCCACGGCCTGGTTATCCGATGGGCACCAGGCAATCGGATGTGCGCCCTGCACGAGATGCTTTTTTTCCTTCAGCTTGCGGAACTGCCACTGGATGAACCGGTTGAACGGCTTATCAAAGGAATAAAACTTCCTTCTCCAATCAATCGCATACCCCATCTCCTGCATGCCTTGCTCAATCTCTTCGGAAAAATGCATCACCAGCTTTGTGGGTTCAGCGAGCGTACGCGTGGTGGAAGGGGGAATACCATAAATTCTTTCAAAAATATCGTAAATCTCCTTATCGCCCTTCGCTATTCTTTTGGCCATGGCCAGGATCGGCGTACCGGTAACGTGGAACGCCATCGGAAAGAGCACATTGTACCCCTGCATCCGCCAGTAGCGCGCATGGATGTCCGTCGTCGTATACGCGCGTCCATGGCCGATGTGCTGGGGGGAATTCGGATACGGGAACGCGGCGGTAATGAATTTTTTCGGTTTTTTTGGAACCGGGTTACCCTCGAACAATCCCGCCTTCTCCCATTGCACTTGCCATTTTTTATCTACACTACCCGTCATAAAAACCCCAGAAGCGGTATACCGTTGGTAAACAACCTTTTTATTTCTACTATGCCTACTAATGCTGAGAGCTATGCGCCTGCATTCGTGGATATTCCTATCCCTTCTCCTCCTTTCCTCCACGGTCTTTGCTGCTAGTATCATGGAAGGCCTGCGGAACCTCGTGCTTAATCTCGTTCAGCCGATCGTTGGGACCGTATTCGGATTATTGATTTTCCTCGGCGCCCTGCTCTATGCGCTGGGCCAGATAATGGGTGCAGAAATGCGCGCGCGGGTCACCGTGTGGTCTACGACGATGCTCACCGGCGCGCTGCTCGCCGCAGTGCTCTATGCCGTGCTCATCTGGCTGGTCGACCCCAATGTCATCGAAAATGTCATGCAATCGTATCTTCCTTCCGGCCTGCATCCTATCACCACCTATGTCAGCCTGTCTCTGCTTTTTTCCGCTTTCGTCGTCGTCATATTCTATCTCGTTGCCGCCTTTCTCCAACATCCGCCCATGGATGCCATCAAGCAGGAGGAGCTGGCCGCCTTTTTCATGTCCATCCTCATCGTGCTGGGCTGGGGGTTCCTCTACTTCACCATGGGCAATGCCACCCGGAGCCTGCTCTGTGCCGCCACCACCGGTCTTTGTGCTGCGGCAGGCAATTTTCAGGCCGGTCATGTGGACATTGCCTATTTTGCACTGGAGGTGTTGTTCGTCCGCCTGCGTTCCGTATATGTCAATCTTTATCTGTATGACGTCCTGATCGGATTCCTGTCCACCATCTCCTTCCCTATCGGCTCGCAGCTGCCAGGTCTAAACATCATTTCGCTGAATCTTAATCCGTTTGAAGGGCTGGTGCTGCTTACCGAGGCGCATACCGTCTTAGTGGAAGCGATCGGCTACACCATGATGGTGATCATTGCCAAGGAGCATCTGCTGATCTTTGCGCGGGACGCGATTCCGGTTGTGCTGCTTCCGATCGGCATCATGCTGCGGGCCTTTCCCTGGTTCCGTACCACCGGATCCAGCCTCATCGCCATCTGTATCGTAGGGTTCTTTGTCTATCCGCTGACGATACTGCTTTCCAACTATCTCATCTTTGACGCCTACCAGCCTCCCAACTTCAGCTACGTGCCTAACGTAGCCGGATATACATCGGCCGATCGCAGCCAGCAGTATTTCGACGATCTCATTGCCGATAAACATGCCCATGCGAATACCGTGCTGGAGGATGTTTTCCAGGGGGGCCA